>JUEF01000111.1 GCA_000802045.1 Peptococcaceae bacterium BICA1-8 | reverse complement strand
TTTAGATAAACTTCCTAAACCGTATACAGCCAAGGCAATGCCTCCAATAATTACAACCCACCAAAGAAGCATTCCAAAACCCATTCCATATCCATATCCCCAATTCATCATATCTAACACCTCTTCTTAATTTATTTACTATCACTATAGAATATATTCTTGTTATAGTTATGGATAATTTGTGGATTTTTTATGAACTTTTCCTCTTGCATGTAGATTGGGAACTTAAATGGTAGTAATCTAGCTTACTGCTAAAAATGCTATTATATTTATTCACATTAACATCATCTTCCCACAACTTAACACCTAAAGAATCAACAGCATTATATAAACTTTTCATGCTATTGATATACTTATTACATTGAAGAAATTTGTTAAACTTTGAATCTTTCTATCATTTTTTGAAGCTCTAGGAATAATTGTGATAAACCTGTGCTTGCATTTGCAATTTCCTCAATAGAAGCTGTTTGCTCCTGCATAGATGCAGAAGCCTGCTCAGTTCCCGCTGCGTTCTCTTCTGCTACTACTGAGAGTGTTTGAATAGTATCCATCATTTCGTTTTTCTTTTGCTCCATTTGTTTCCCCGCATTTTTTATTGTTTCTACGGATTCTCTTGATTTATTTATTGCCTCGGCAATTTCTTTATACTTACCTTCTGTAAGATTCACATTTTCAACCTGTTCTTTTAATATTATTTCTACCTCTTCCATAGTTTTTACCGCATTAGTTGCATCCGCTTGTAAATTTCTAACCATGTCATCGATAATCTTTGTTGAGTTTGTGGACTGTTCGGCAAGCTTTCTAATTTCCTCTGCGACTACAGCAAAGCCCTTACCATGTACGCCTGCTCTGGCTGCTTCTATAGCGGCATTTAATGCAAGTAAATTTGTTTTTACAGAAATTGATGTGATAAGATTGCTCGCTTCACTAATTTTTTCAGAGCTTTTATTCGTCTTAATAATACTATCATAAATACTATATGTTGCACTGCTGCTCTCTTTTGTTTTTATTGCCAGTCTATCAATTACATCCAATCCTTGTCCGATTAATTTATTTACTTCACTCGATGTTTCTGTCAATAACTCTATATGTCTTTTATTTTCTTCGATAAGATCCCCAAAAATCATTAGCTTCTCAGAACCTTCAGTTGTACTTTGAACCTGATTTGTTGCACTCATAGCAATTTCGTTAATAGTTTGTGCTACTTCTTCTGTAGTAGTAGCACACTGCTGTGACGCGGCTGTTAGTTCTTCATTGGCTACAGCTACTTGCTGGGACAAATCTTTAACCGATGAAACAATGTTATTAACAGTGTCGGCAAAACTATTAAAATACATTGCCATGGTTCCGATTTCATCTCTCGATCTTATGTCAACACGTTTTGTTAAATCGCCTTCCCCCTCAGAGATATCTTTAAGTATATTAGTCATCATATTTAAACGTCGTATCACCACACTCTGAATAACAATAAATGAAAAGATACTAATTAAGATAACAATACTGAATAAGATTATAGTTTTTTTATATAAATCCTTAATACTTTGAGCCATCTTACTATTTCCTTCATTAAAAATAACATCAACTTCTTTTAAGAGGACATCCACACCTTCTTCCATCCTTGCTGCATAAGGGTCAAATTCTTTCATGAAGATATTACCTGCGTCAGTTCCATCATTAATATATGTATTCGCCATATCTTTACCCATTTGATAGAATTCATCTAAACTTTTAGAGAAAGAGTCAATAATTTCGGCCTCAATACCTAATTTGTTTAAAATCTCTATATTATTTTTAGCAATTTCATAATAATTTGCAGCTTCATCAAAACCATCATCAAATCCAGGCTTTGCCCGTGTAGCTGAAATATCCGTAAGCCATTGTTGTATCTGGATTATGTCCTTTTGTAAAGACATTGAGGTCATCATCAGAGGTGTATTTTTATTTTGTTGTTCACTTGTAATCGCAATTATGTTATTTATCGCAGTAAGTGTGAAAAACATGATCAATCCCGTCATTAAAATAATTCCTAACATCATCCCGCCAAATTTTGTTGATATTTTCATTATAACCTCCTTTAAATCATAGATAAGATTAAAATAATAAAAAAATTCTGCTTATAAATTTAGAAAAAAGTTGTTTCCATAATCCCTCCAAGTTTTATAGATGGATGGCCTTCTTAAACACAAGGTAATGCCTTATATTTTATTTATATATTTAAAATTTGTTAAAATTAAGATCAATATGTGATTTTTTTGAAAATTTCTAACTATCAATTAGATTGACATTAAAATGTCTTTAATTTAAATAAATCCGAGCCTTTTCTCCAACTATTAATTACGCCAAAATATACCTTTCTGTTAAAACTACGATAAAAGGCTATCCTGTTTCTACATATACTTTATTAACTTTCACAAATTCATCTAAATAATTTCACAATTTAGTAAAATATTAGAATTATAATAAATCTATTAATAATAGTAAAAATTCTAAATGGAGGTGAAAGCTTATGGAAATATCAGGAATGCATAGTGGTATGAATAATACCCGTAGAATGAACCATAAAGAGCACATGTCAGATCGTAGTAACAACATTTCAAATAATTCAGACCAGAGTAATGATGTTTATGTTTCTCAAAATTCCAAAAATACCAATAATGTTACACAAGAAAAGAATAATAGCAATAGTATAAATATCACTATCTAACGTAACAGTCCTGTAGAAGTAAAGACCTAATGAGATTACTATACATCAATTAACCAGAGAAAACCACTCGGGATTTGGCATCTCCCATCTTACACCGTAGCAAGGTGTGAAGCCATTACCTATGCGTAATTGATGGAAGATGTTCCCTTAGAACATTTGGAGAAAAAGCCCTCCACCACCTTATCATCTCTGATCAGGTGGTGGAGGGCTTTTCTTTGCTGTATTGCGAAATCCTACAATATCTACTACAAAAATTCTCGGAATATCATCTTATCCCAACACCAACTAAAAAATCGCCTTTATCAAGGCGATTTTCTGTCAATTAATACTATTTTAATAAAATTTGTTTCTTTTGTTCATATTCTTCTTCACTTAACTCGCCTTTTGCAAAACGTTCCTTTAATATATCAAGTGGTTGGTTATCATTGGCAAGTCGCTTTTTACCAGGCTGTCCTTTAGATAAACTTCCTAAACCGTATACAGCCAAGGCAATGCCTCCAATAATTACAACCCACCAAAGAAGCATTCCAAAACCCATTCCATATCCATATCCCCAATTCATCATATCCAACACCTCTTCTTAATTTATTTACTATCACTATAGAACAAATTCTTGTTATAGCTATGGATAATTTGTGAACTTTCTATGAACTTTCCTGCTGCTACCGACTCTTAGATACCTAAAAATTCTTTTTCCCAGATAAATTCCCGTACCGGAAGGTCAATAAAGTCTTTTATTACAAGCTTTACATACTTTGTATCAGAGGTAATAAAGCCATCATCAGGGAAAAGTAAATAGTTTATTACATGATGACCTCCACCACTATATACCTCCCACTTTGCATCTCCTTGAGGGCTATTGCCTTTGTCATCAAGAAGAATTGAATATTTACTCAAGTCATACTCATCAAGATTATAGGAATGATTGTCCATTTGCACCACAAAGGTTAAGTACCCCTCTTTTTCCTGACTTAAAGGATTTGCAAATATAATACCCATCTGGATATCGCCCTCACCATTATAACGCTCTAGGTCTCTGGGATTAAGTAGCTTCTGGGTACTTTTTTTATTCTCCTTATTTAGATCAGCCTTTTGTTCTACTTTTATTTCCTCTTTCACATTGAAATTTTCTTTTTTACCGATTTCTTGTTTCTCTTCTGCTTCATAATTATTATCAGTATTTCCACTACTACAGCCTACCACTACTAAAGCTAGAATTAAAATTGCTAGCAATATAAATATCCTTTTATTCATCCTTTTCATCCTCCATTTAATTGAAAATATTAACCCACATCTTTAAGGCAGTTCCAATACCCTATTTTGTTCTTAAATTATTGATATTTGAATTATATAGAGTGAGTTTGTTTAAGTTATGAATTAATTTTGTGCAAATTATGAACTTAAGGGCGAAATATGTCCTAATTGGTAACACTTTGTGTAGAATTTGTGAAGTCTATTCCTTTAAAATCTTTTGTCATGTAAACTAAAAAAAAGTTGGTGCCGTTTTATGTTTCGCTTCGCTAGGTTAAGGTTGAGGTTAAGGTTTCAGTTCATTTAGCAACACAGTTTCTAATAAACGGGAGGTAAATTAAATAATGAAAATACTGTTTTCTGTAGGTCCTTTTTCTATACATCTTTTCGGAGCAATGATAGCTGTAGGAATACTAATTGGTTTTTTTGTGGCTCTAAAGGAAGCAAAAAGAAAAAATTTAGATGAGGAATTATTGGCTAATCTAGTCCTGTATAGCATACTAAGTGGAATTATTGGAGCAAGACTGGGCTATATTGCTTTTTATGATCCCTTGCACTATTTAGCCAACCCGATAGAAATCTTATTTATTAGCTCCGGCGGTTTGTCTATCCACGGAGGGATAATTGGAGGGATTTTAACTGGCTTTCTTTATGCAAGGAAAAAAGGCATTCAAATATGGAAGGCAGCAGATGCGATAGTTCCAGCTTTAATTCTGGGACAGGCTATAGGAAGAATAGGATGTGATGTCTTTGGTGTACCAATGTCACAGCCATACTTCTGGGGAATAAAGATTAACAATTTACTTCTCCATCCTGCCCAGGTTTATGAATTTACACTGGATTATTTACTTTTTGGTTACCTATGGTTAAAACGTACAAATATTAAATATAACGGTCAGCTTCTTGTTAATTATTTATTGTTTTTCCCTATAATAAGAAGTTTAGTAGAGCTATTTAGGGATAATCCTACTGTATGGGGATTTTTAAGTGTATCCCACCTACTGAGTATTGCACTTTTTGTTTCCGGCTTAGTTCTTAGACAGTATTTAATAAAGCAGCAATCACAAGAGATTAAGACTGAAGAACCAATATCAATCAAAAAAATCACTCAAGTGTTTATAATTGTATTTCTATCCATTATTTTCTCTATGGCAATATTCTATTTGGTCCAAGGGTAAAAAGGAGGAACTATAAATTGAAAAAAAACATATTATTCGCTGTCTTTTTAATATCTCTATCCTTATTTATGTTTGAAATTACCCTTACAAGACTATTTTCCGCATTAATGTTTTACCACTTTGTATTCCTGGCCGTATCAATAGCAATATTGTCTTTGGGATTAGGTGGTATCTGGGTCTATAAAATCAGGACCGAGAACAAAGAAACATATGGGTTTAAAAAGGATAATATCCTAGAAAGGAGCTCATTACTATTCGCAGTAAGCACAATTGTCATAACTCTAATAATATATAAAACACCATTTTTTCAGACTGCATTTCTAATATATTTGTTTTTAGGTGCAGTACCCTTTATTCTAGGTGGTATGTTTCTAGCTGAGGCCTTTTATAGATTCTCAGAAGACAGCCTTTTAATATATTTTGCAGACCTGATTGGATCAGGGATTGGAAGCATATTGATTGTTAAGCTATTAGATAGCTTTAGTCCTATAACTTCGGTATTAGTTTTATCGTTGATAGGCTTTACAGCTTTTCTATTAGTTTCATCTAAACAGCAAATCCTTTTAAAAACTTCAGGAATAATACTTTTACTAGCTTCAATTCTTTTTTCTGGTCAATCTATAGACAATGTTATCGCTGACTTTACCGCATATTCCGGTGGTGCCAAAACTCTGGGTGCATTGAAAAATCCCAAGTCAGTATTTACTACCTGGAACTCCTTCGCTAGAACAGATGTTATAGAGACTGATATTCTAAGAGAAAAGCTCGTATTAGTTGACGGAAGTGCGGTTTCTAAAATGATGCCCTTTAATGGTGATCCTAAAAGCCTCAGCTATCTAAAACAGGAAATTGGTTATCTTGCATTTTCACAAGGCATTAATACCAACGCCCTACTAATTGGCCCTGGCGGCGGCATGGATCTTTTATTAGCTCGATATGCAGGAATAAAAGATATTACTGCGGTTGAAATCAATAAAGGTACTATTGAAGCAGCCAGAAAGTATGCCGATTTTAATGGCAATATATATGACTTGCCGGGAACTAAGACCCTTGTCCAAGATGGAAGAAGCTTTATATCAACTGATAAAAATAAATATGATGTCATATATTTATCGATGGTAATGACACAGGCCTCGGAAACTCTAGGTTATGCACTCTCAGAAAATTATATCTATACTCAGGAGGCCTTTAGTCAATATTTAAAGCATTTAAAGCCCAATGGAAAGCTGGCACTCGTTCTTCATGGACAAAATGACTTGCAAAAAGCAGTTATGACGACACTTAATACTCTAGAGGAAAATGGCTTATCTAGAGAAGATGCTATAAATTCAATAGCTTATATAAG
>JUEF01000110.1 GCA_000802045.1 Peptococcaceae bacterium BICA1-8 | reverse complement strand
ACTAGCCACTAGCCACTAGCCACTAGCCACTGACATATTTGACTAATTAGTATGGACGGTTATAATTTCAAATAAGTGGCTTTTGTTTAATAATCTGTCAGGAGGAAGAGTTATGCCGGAAATACCTGAAATGGAAGTGTATAAAAATCAGCTTTCTGAGACGGTTATCCATAAAAAGGTAACGGAAATTACGATTAATAGGGAGAGAGCCCTTAATATTGAGCCGGAAGTATTTTTGGAGCTGGTAAATGATCAGCTTATTGTTTATGTGAGTAGGCGGGGCAAGCACTTAATTGTGACCTTGGGTAATGGCTATTATTTAATTGGGCACTTGATGTTAGGCGGGAGAATTTATTTAGCTGAACCTAGTGAAAAGCTAAAAACCCAAGGTTCTGTTATTTTGGAGTTTTTAGATGGTAGAAAACTATATTTCATTAATTTGCGTTTAGGCTGGCTTCATGTCTTGAATGAAGAAGAAATGGACAGGAGATTTGCCAAACTAGGACCAGAACCATTAAGTGAATTCTTTACTTTAGAATGGCTGAGTGAAAATCTGTCGCAAAGAAGAGGTACAATTAAGCCCCTATTAACAGATCAAGGGTTTATAGCTGGAATAGGCAATTGCTATTCTGATGAGATTCTTTTTGGAGCAGGGCTAAAGCCTGATAGAAAAGCCAATGAAATTAATCCCAAGGAGATTAAGCAGCTTTTTTCTGCTATACCTAAAGTATTAAGAGAGGCTATTGCCAATGGCGGATATATGGAAAAACCTTTTCGCTTGCACGATCAATTAACAGGTGGTCATAATGAACACTTAAAAGTTTATGATCGAGAAGGCCAACCCTGTTTCCGCTGCAAAGGCAAAATTGTGCTTACAACTCTCTCCGGCAAAAAGAGCTTTTTCTGTCCCAGCTGCCAACAGTAAAGACGTCTTTTCGTGGGCACGTGAGCGCGTGGGCGAGAAATGAAAAGTTACGATTTTAGTTAAATTCTCGGGCTTCCTGTGCAGTGCTCGGAAAAAGCATTTTGATAGATGGCATCCGGATGAATGTCAAAATTTTTTTTATGCATCCCTTAAGCTAGACCTTTGAGCAGATGCGTCAGGTAATGTTTACATTTATGGGATGTGCATCCCAATATCTCAACCTATTAGCTAACGGAGGTAATAATGAAACCAATCGAGAGAGTAAAAGATTTTTTAAAAAAGCAGGAGATTAAGCTAGAAGTTATCGAATTCCCGGAAGGTGCCACAGAGACTTGTGAACTGGCTGCTCAGGCTTTAGGTGTTCTGCCTGCTCAAATCGCAAAGACCTTAGTTTTCGTCGGAAAGAAATCAAATGTTTTAGTAGTAACCTGTGGCGACGAAAGGGTCGATCAAAAAAAGCTAAAGGAATATATCGGGGATAAATTTCGGTTTGCTCGGGGTGAAGAGGTCGAAGAATTAACTGGTTTTCCTCCGGGTGGAGTGTGTCCCTTTGCTTTAAAAAGCGAGCTGCCAATCATTATTGATAAATCTATAGAGCGATATCCAGTAGTTTATACAGCTGCAGGCAATGCGGGTTCAGCAGTTCCAGTGACCTTGGAACAGCTGTTGGAGGTAACCCACGGTAAACTCCTCTCAGTGTGCGGGGAGTGGGTTGAAAAGCGCGCCTAGCTGCGTTCCCGGGAAGGGCCAAAATCCTCAACGTATTACTATACGCCTCCGGTTTTGTCCCCTCCCGGCGCCTTGCTATGCATCACTTTTGAACCCACTCCTAATTTATGTAAGTAATAATAAATTAACCGACAGGTTTTGATTATTGGTCTTTTCAGTGTAATACCCATACTACTTAAGCGTTGACCTCAAAAATATTTGAAATATTATTAATATGTTTGCCGTGTTTATCCGTGTGCCCTGGAGGGGCCCGTGGTTAAATAATTATGTTTTCTAACGATTAAAAGGAGTTGAGGAGATTTATGTTTTTTCGGGAACCGAAGAATAACGGATTGGACTGCAGGTTGTTTGGTACAATATTAAACCAAAATGAAGAATGTCCATATCACAATTTATTAGATATGTATATTGTGGAGTTAGCTCCTGGGGAGGCTGTCATGGAACTACCGACCCAAAAGGAGCATCTAAACTCAATGGAAGTCGTGCATGGTGGAGTAACTTTTTCGTTACTTGACACCGTTATGGGAATATCGGCTCGAACCCTTAATGTTAACAGTGTAACTGTTGAGGCTAATATAAATTATTTAAAGCCTGTACTAAAGAGTGATAATTTGACTGCCATAGGCAAAGTAGTTAAATTGGGTAAAAAGATAATTGTTACCGAGGGTTTAATAAAGAATAAAGAAGGAGAAAAAGTTGCAGTAGCCCGGGGTACATATTTTAATATTGGCCAATTCCTAGCCCCACCAGCTTATTTAGTAGAAGAATAGTAATGCAAACATTACTAAGGCTAAGGTTCCGCTCATTTCATTTCGCTAGGCTAAGGTTAAGAAAATAGCGGAATCTTAATCTTATTCTCAACCTCAGCCTCAACCTCAACCTTTCGCCGAAGGCGCCGCCTGGTAGCGCACAAAATAGTAAATTCCGTTTAAAATTAAAATGCTGCCAAAGAGCTGCTGTAGTGTTAAGCTTTCTTTAAAAATGAAAAAGGCTAATACTGAAGCAATTACTGGTTCTCCCAGTACACTAATAGAGACTGAAGCAGTGGGTAGAAACTTTAAAGCCCAATTTAATATTGAGTGGCCCAAGATGGTACAGAAGAAAGCTAAAGAAATAAATACGGAATAATCTTTGAACGAGTAGTCAAAAAGGGGATAACTCATCACTCCAACAGTAGCAAGCAGTAAAAGCCCACTAAAACCATACACTAAAATGGTATAGGGTAGAATATCCATAGTTTTTCTTAGGTGCCTGCCACAAAGGTAGTACCCTGCAACTGTAAGGGCTCCAACTATTGCAAGGAGGTCACCCTTTAAGTTATCTACTCCTAAATGTAGATCGCCCCAGCTCAAGATAGTAATCCCTATTAAGGCTACCAATACTCCTAGGTAAGCTTTGAGTGGGAAAACTTCACGCCATAAAAGATAACCAAAGAAAAGGACAAACAAAGGATGTGTATCAACTAGAACTGTAGCACTAGCCACAGAAGTATATCTTAAAGCGGAAAACCAGCTAACAAAATGCAGTGATAGAAAGAGACCAGAGATAAAAGTCAGGAAATATTGAGTTCTGGTAAAGGACCGAAAATCCTGAGCGTTATTTTTTATAGTAAAGGGCAGTAGCATCAGGACGGTAAAAAGCATCCGGTAGAAGGCTATTACCACAGGTGGGGCAGCAGTGAACTTTACTAAGATAGCCGAGCTGGAGACACCAAGAACTCCAATTAGTAAAGCGAAATAAGGATTTGGAGTGAACATAATAGCACCTTCTTTTATAGATCGAAAACTAAGATTCCACTTCGTTAGATTAAGATTTCACTACATTTTATTTCGTTAGATGTTCCTAATTTATTAATTTTTTAAACCCTAGCGAAGCGAAATCTTAATCTCAATCTTAATATTCATAACGCAATTTAAAGTATATTCGGCACAAATTGAGAAAATCCTTTACTTGTTAATTAACATAATTGCCAATAAAATTTGAACGATAAAATATTTTCAATTGTTGCAATAATAAATAAAAAGTTGTATACTATATCAAATACCCTATACAGCTGATTGTAGAATGGTAGGAAAGTTTTTTAGCTGTGGGTTTAAAATCTATATAACGGTAGGATGGTAGAATGGTAGGGTGATAGCAAAAAGGCACACTCCTATTAGGAGTGTTTTTTTTACCCTTTTTTAGTCTTAATAAGGCAAAAAGTATCCTCACTATCTACCAAATAATTTAGGGAGGTATTATGATGATTGTTGTAATGGAACATGGTGTTCACCAGGAAAAGCTAGAAAAGGTAGTGGATTTTCTTAAGAGCAGGGGATTTTCCCTGCATATCTCACAAGGGATAGAACGAACCATAATTGGTGTCTTAGGTGATAAGACTCAAAAAGAAAATTTAGCATTAGAAGCACTAGACGGGGTGGAAAAGGTTGTCGCCATTATTACCCCCTATAAATTAGCCAGCCGTGAGTTTCGCAATACCGATACGGTAATTAAGATTGGTGATGTAACAATCGGTGGTCAGGAACTACAGGTTATGGCTGGTCCATGTGCTGTTGAGAGCCGAGAGCAGATTTTAGAGACCGCAGAAATTATTAAAAAAGGCGGGGCTAAGATTATGCGGGGTGGGGCGTATAAGCCACGGACATCACCTTATGCATTTCAGGGCTTGGAGGAAAAAGGTCTAGAGTATTTGGCAGAGGCTCGGGAGAAGACCGGTCTTTTAATAGTTAGTGAAGTAATGGATACCAGAAGTGTAGAGGTAGTAGCTAACTATGTAGACATCCTACAGGTTGGAGCTAGAAATATGCAGAACTTCCCTTTATTAAAAGAAGTAGGTAAAAGCAGCAAACCGATAGTACTAAAGCGAGGTCTTTCGGCAACTATTGAGGAATGGATAATGGCAGCCGAGTATATTTTAGCTGCAGGGAATCATCAGGTTATCTTATGTGAGCGGGGTATTAGAACCTTTGAAACATATACCCGTAATACCTTGGATTTATCTGTAGTGCCAATTATAAAACATCTAACTCATTTGCCTATTATTGTTGATCCCAGCCATGCAACTGGCAAATGGAGGCTTGTTAATCCTATGGCCAAGGCCGCTATTGCTGCGGGGGCTGATGGTTTAATTATTGAAGTACATCCTGATCCAAAAGAAGCTTTATGTGATGGGCCCCAATCCTTAATGCCAGAAAAGTATTTTCAGCTCATGGGTGAACTAGAACAAGTGGCTAATGTAATGGGCAGAACCCTCCAGGGGACATTACATTTTGATAAGACTGGTACTGAAGGTTAAGTATGTCTATTCCATTAGTATTGGGGTATTTAGGTCCCCCGGGGACATTTTCCGAGCAGGCTGCCCGCGAGTTTCAAAGCTCTTATGCTATCGATGCTTTAAAGGCATTGCCTTCTATTCCTCATGTTTTATTAGAAGTAGATAAACAGGAAATTGGATTAGGTTTGGTACCCGTAGAAAACTCTATTGAGGGAACAGTGAATGTTACTTTGGATATGTTGGCTAATGAAGTAAATCTATTCATTCAGGGGGAATTAGTTTTAGATATCAGGCATTGCCTTCTTACCTTAGAAGGTGATAAGAAAAAAATTCGCTTTATTTATTCTCATCCCCAGGCGTTAGCTCAGTGCCGTAGATTTTTATTAGATAATTTTCCTAATGCCAGCTGCATTCCTACGGAAAGTACAGCCCAAGCGGCACTATTAGTAAAACAGTCGGCAGGGGGGTTAGCGGCACTAGGCTCTTTAGTAGCTGCACAGGAATATGGCCTAGCTGTTAGAAATAGTGATGCAAGTGATTTCCCTGGTAATAAAACCCGCTTTCTTATTGTAGGTAAAAAAAGCTTTTCTTATAAAAAGCCTGAGAAATCATCTCTTTGTCTAGCAGTAAATGAAAATATTCCAGGAGTGCTGCACCAAATTTTAGGTGAATTTGCTAAGGAACAAATAGACTTGACGAAAATAGAATCCCGACCAACTAAAAAAGAGCTAGGAAATTATTTATTTTTCCTGGATTGCAGGGCAGACTTATTGGGTGAAGATAAGAACGTTTTGGAACGCTTGAAAAAAATATGTAGATTTGTAAAGGTTTTGGGATGTTATGGAACTGGACTATTAAAGGAGGAAGCTGAATTGGGGTATCGGGAGAAATAAAGAATGTTACTATTATTGGGCTTGGTCTAATCGGTGGCTCATGGGGCATGGCTCTAAAAAGAGTTATTCCGGAAATAAATGTTTGCGGAGTGGATATTAATTCCAATACAATAGAAATAGGATTGGAAACTCAATGTATTGATTGGGGAACCCGGGATTTACAAGAGGGAGTGAAGGCTGCCGATTTAGTCATCATTGCAACTTTCGTATCTTCCATCTCCACAGTTTTTTCGGAGATTGCACCGCATCTTAAGGCAGGTTGTATTATAACCGATGTGGGAAGTACTAAAAAGGAAGTAATAAAAAAAGTAGCCACCCTTCTTCCTAACGGTATTCATTATATACCGGGCCACCCTATGGCTGGTTCAGAAACCCATGGGATTACAGGTGCGGACTCTTACTTGTTTGAAAATGCAGTATATATTTTGACTCCTCTGCCTGAGACGTGCAGTAAATCTGTTCAGCTACTAGAGGAACTAATAAGTTTTATTGGGGCTAGGATTCTAAAACTTTCAGCATATGAACATGATTTAAAGGTAGCTGCAGTCAGCCATCTACCCCATGTCATAGCTGCCTCCTTGGTAAATGGAGTAGGTCTTTTAGAAGAGGAACAGGGAGGCGTGTTTAAGCTAGCAGCTGGCGGATTCAGGGATTTAACCAGGATCGCTGACAGTCAACCGGAAATGTGGTGTGATATACTTTTGCATAATGGGCAAAGTGTGTTGGAAACTATCGGTTTATTTCGCTCTGCCTTAGATGATATTGAAAAAGCCATTTATCACCAAAAACGAGAAGATATTCTAAGTTTTTTTCGTAAAGCCCAACAAGAAAGGAATAAAGTTCCTGCCAAAATTAAAGGTATATTACCAGAAATTCATGAGATAGTAGTTACAGTTCCTGATAAACCTGGAATAATCGGTAAGTTTGCTAATCTATTAGGGGTAGAGAATATTAATATAATAGATATCGAAATTCTGCGGGTACGAGAAGGTGATGGAGGAACTATCCGTTTGGGATTTAAGGATATTATTTCCAGGGATAAGGCTCAAAGAGTACTCCGAAATGAAGGATATATAGTAAAAGTTAGGAAGTAGGTGATACGGGTGAATTTAAGAATTCAAGAAACTCTAAAGCTAGAGGGTACAATTACTGTTCCTGGTGATAAGTCAATTTCCCACCGAGCTGTAATGCTGGGAGCATTAGCACAAGGCACTACCGAGGTCAGCGGGTTTCTCATGGGCGATGACTGCTTAAGCACTATTGCATGTTTTCGGAAGCTGGGAATATCTATTGAATTAACAGAGAAAAAAGTCCTGATTAATGGTAAAGGATTAGATGGCCTAGAGGAGTCAGGAGATGTTCTAGATGTGGGCAATTCAGGCACTACCATTCGCCTGCTGACTGGTATCCTAGCTGGCCAAAACTTTACTACCTTTCTTACCGGTGACAGTTCTATAAGGAAAAGGCCTATGGGTCGTATTACTGAGCCTCTTATCAGCATGGGTGCAGAAATTATAGGGAGAAAAAATGCAACTCTTGCTCCTTTGGCAATAAAAGGAGGGAAACTTCAAAATTTAAAATATTCTACACCTGTAGCTAGTGCACAGGTTAAGTCAGCTTTACTTTTAGCTGGTCTTTATGCTGATGGTTGGACAGAGGTGATAGAACCAGCTAAATCCCGTAACCATACAGAGCTGATGCTGCAAGCCTTCGGTGCCCAAGTAGAGGAAGGGGAAAACACAGCTAGAGTTAAAGGTCGGCCAGCATTATCGGGGCGGCAAATTAAGGTACCGGGTGATATCTCCTCCGCAGCATTCTTTTTAGCGGCAGGAGCCCTTGTTCCTGAAGGTGCATTGACTATAACAAATGTGGGCCTAAATCCTACCCGCAGTGGCATTATTGATGTTTTGTCCCAAATGGGGGCAAAAATTACAGTGTATAATAAATCAAACTTAGACGGTGAAATTACAGGTGATATAAGGGTGGAAAGCAGCAGTTTAAAGGGAATTTCTATCGGGGGAGCAATGATTCCTCGGTTAATAGATGAAATACCAGTTATCGCCGTTCTAGCAGCTTGCGCTTCCGGTGTGACCGAAATCAGAGATGCCGAGGAGCTAAAGGTTAAAGAAAGTAACCGTTTAACAGCTATAGCTGAGGAATTAACTAAAATGGGAGCCAGAATTGAAGAACTACCCGATGGATTGAGAATCTTTGGAGGCAAGGTCTTAAAAGGTACTGTTTGTGCAAGCCATCATGATCATCGCATAGCTATGGCTTTAGCTGTTGCGGGTCTAAGGGCTCACGGCGAAACTATTATTAACAATGCAGATATTGTTAACGTTTCCTTTCCCCAATTTGCTGCTAGCCTAGAAAGTATAGGTGCCTTAGTGAGGGTTGATTAATGAATATTAATGGTAGAACGAGGCCAATTGCAATTTTAGGCAACCCTTTAGGGCATTCTCTCTCTCCCCTTATGCATAATTATTTATTTCAAGCTGCTGGCTTAAATAATGTTTATGTTCCCTTAGAGGTGAAAGAAAAGGACTTAGAGTCAGCTGTCATTGGTTTGTGGTCCCTAGGCTTCATAGGGGCTAATGTTACCATTCCTTATAAAGAGTGGATTATGGAATATTTAGTAGATATAAGTGAGGAAGCTAAATTAATTGGGGCAGTAAACACCTTAATTCGTAGTGACGAGGGATTTCGAGGGGATAATACCGATGGTAAAGGTTTTTTAAACTCCCTACTCCTAGAGAAAGACTGGCAGCCCCAAGCTAAAAGAGCAGTAATATTAGGAGCTGGAGGCTCTGCTAGAGCTGTATGTACAGCATTAGCTCTTAAGGGTACTAAAGAAATTGTTTTAGTGAATAGAAGTTTACCAAAAGCTGAAGATATTATAAGCAACATTGCAGCTAGGATAGGAGTTAAGGCTCGGGCAATGTTATGGGAAGATCAAGGACTACAGGCTGCTGTAAGTAATGCAGACATTATTATTAATACCACTCCCTTAGGAATGGAGCCGAAAATAAATGTAGCTCCACCCTTAAACACGGAGTGGTTAGATCGGGGCCAGCTGGTGGTTGATTTGATATACAATCCGCTGAAGACAAAATTATTAGAGGAAGCTAGCCAACGGGGCTGTGAAGTTTTAAACGGTTTAGGGATGCTCATTCACCAAGGGGTACTATCTTTTAAGCTTTGGACGGGAATTGAACCGCCTCTTGAAGGCTTGAGGGATCTGCTGGAAAAATCCCTAAAGACTAATTATTAACCACGGGCCCCTTCGGGGCACACGGATAAACACGGTAGAAATATAAATGGTGCCACTAGCCACTTAAGGAGAGGGTATTTATGCTTCGCTTTTTAACTGCTGGGGAGTCACATGGTCAGGCTTTAACGGCAATAATTGAGGGGTTCCCCGCAGGGGTTCCTATTGAACAAGGGTTTATTAATAATGAACTCAGAAAAAGGCAGGGTGGTTACGGTCGTGGTAAACGGATGGAAATCGAGCTGGATAAGGTAGAAATCCTATCTGGCGTACGAAACGGCCAAACACTGGGGAGCCCTATTACTTTACAGGTAAAAAACAAGGATTGGCAAAACTGGCAAGATATAATGGCCGTGGAAGAAGGGGCAAATATTAGTGAGCTTAGAGTTACCAAACCGAGGCCCGGTCATGCCGATTTAGCGGGAACCTTAAAATATGGATACACTGATATCAGAAATACTTTGGAACGGGCTAGTGCAAGGGAAACGGCAGTAAGGGTGGCTGTAGGGGCTGTAGCCCAGGCTTTTCTCAAGGTCTTTAAAATTAATATTCTTGGTCATGTTATTAGAATTGGTGATGTAGAAGCACAGGTAGATTACAGTCGATTAGCAGAGGAATTATACGAAACACCACTTTACTGCACCGATGAAAAGGTATTAGGGAAAATGGTTGAAGCTATTGATGAAGCTAAGACCAAAGGGGATTCTCTTGGTGGGGTTATTGAGGTTACAGCTTCTAATGTTCCCTTAGGACTAGGAAGCCACGTTCATTGGGATCGCCGTTTGGATGGCCGTTTAGCTCAAGCTTTAATGAGTATCCCTGGGATTAAGGGTGTAGAAATGGGTTTAGGATTTAATTCCGCTAAAATGCCAGGTTCTCAAGTCCATGATGAAATAGCCTTTACCAGCGAAAAGGGTTTTTACCATATGTCCAATAATAGTGGTGGTATTGAAGGTGGAATATCTAACGGGGAGACAATAATCCTGCGGGCAGCTATGAAGCCCATACCCACCCTTTATCAGCCGCTAAAAAGTGTAGATATTTTCAGCAAGGAAAATTATCTTGCTTCTATTGAGCGCTCTGATACCTGTGCAGTACCTGCTGCTGCCATTGTAGCGACCGGGATGACTGCTTTTGAAATTGCAAGGTGTTTTTTGGAAAAGTTTTCCGGGGACAATTTGCAGGAGATTAAAAATAGTTATGAAAATTATCTTACTTATCTAAGGCAGGTGTAGGCTATTGAATAATATAGCCTTAATAGGCTTTATGGGTACTGGGAAAACAGCGGTTGGACTTTCCCTGGCCGAAAGCTTAGGCTGGGAATTCGTCGATACAGATAAAATGATCGAAGAAAAAACAGGGATAGCTATTGCTGAAATATTTGAGAAACATGGTGAGCCATACTTTCGTAGAGAAGAAAGTGAGATAGTTCAAACTGTATCTTTGTTAAAGCAAAGTGTAATTGCCACCGGAGGCGGTGTAGTTTTGAATGAGGACAATATTTCCTGTCTAAAAAAGTGGGCTTTAATAATTTGCTTAAGGGCCAAGCCGGAGGATATTTTAGATAGGGTGCGATGTGATAATTCAAGGCCGCTATTAGCTGTGGAGGATCCCTTGAAAATTATTAATAACCTTTTAAAAAAGAGGGAGCCCTATTATCAATGTGCTGACTTATATGTAGATACATCGGAAAAAAATGTGGAAAATATAGTTGCAGAGATTCTTTGGCAATTAGAAAAAAGGGGAATGACTAATGCCGCAAGTTCTGAACATAAAGGTTAAGGTGCCGCATAGGAGTTATGATATTAAAATAGGCGGCAATATTTTAGCTGATTTCCCACACCAGCTAAAGCAATTAGTTGAAGGCCGTCAAATAATTATTGTCAGTAACAGCATTATATATGGTTATCATGGTCAACAGGTTAAGGAAGGCTTAATTGAACACGGTTTTGATGTTGTGACCTACCTTGTGCCTGATGGTGAAGAATATAAAACCTGGCAGGAAGCAGAGAAAATTTTAACTACACTATTAGAGGCAGGTTTTAATCGGGATGCAGTAATTGCGGCTTTAGGCGGCGGAGTAATAGGAGACTTGGCCGGCTTTGTGGCCAGTATATATCAACGGGGAATTGACCTGGTGCAGTTACCTACTACTTTATTAGCTCAGGTGGATAGCAGTGTGGGTGGAAAGGTAGCGGTAAACCATCCCCTGGGTAAAAATATGATTGGCGCTTTTCACCAGCCTTTGGGGGTATGGACTGACTTAAGAGCTTTGAATACTCTGCCTGAGAGAGAATGGACTGCTGGCTTGGCAGAGGTAGTTAAGTATGGCGTAATTTGGGATGAGGACTTTTTTGACTATCTAGAAAAGAATGTTCAAAATATAAAAAATAGAGATTTAGCTGTAGTCCGGGAGGTAATAGGCCGCTCGTGCCAAATAAAGGCGGAAATTGTAGGGCAGGATGAAAAAGAGCAGGGTATCAGAGCCGTGCTTAATTTCGGTCATACTATTGGTCATGCTTTGGAAAAGGTTACAGAATATAAGGTTTACCGCCATGGAGAAGCAGTAGCTATAGGAATGGTTTGCGCGGCAAAAGTTGCCGTTTATCTTGAGCTGTGTTCTGTACAAATTGTTGAGAGGTTAGAGAGTCTCTTAAAAAAATTAGGTTTACCTGTTGAGATGCCTAATGTTTCATCGGATTTAATTCTAGGAAGCCTATACCTTGATAAAAAAGTGAAAAAAAAGGAACTTGTATTAATACTGCCGCGAAGAATTGGGCAGGTGGAAATTATCAGAGGAATAACTCCTCAAACTATAAAAGACTGCATAGATAGACCATAGACCATAGACGAATGACGATTGACGATAGACGAAAAAACTCAAGACGAAAGGAGAATTTATATTATTAAGGGTATAAGAGGGGCCATTGATGTTAAGGATGACGAGCCGGAAGCTATATATGGTGCAACCAAGACTCTTTTACAAGAGCTAATTAAGGCTAATAGCATCGAGACTACAGAAATTATTTGTATTTTTTTTACAGCTACTGTCGATTTAAAGTCAGCCTATCCAGCGGAGGCTGCTCGAGATATGGGGCTGACTATGTCACCGATGATGTGCCTGCAGGAAATGAATGTTAAGGGGTCATTGCCTCGATGTATTAGGGTGCTAATACAGGTCGAAAGGGTTGTAGAAAAGGAAATAAAGCATGTTTATCTAGGCGGGGCTAAAAGGCTAAGGCCTGATATAGTTTAAAAGAATCCGGGGCAATAGCCACCGGATTTTTTTATAGGTATTTCTTCACAAAATTTAAGGCTGAGGTTCGGTATTTTTTTAAAAAAAGAAATCCTAAAAACCAAATAACAATTAGACCTAAAATAGTATTAAATATTCCGCCAATAATAAAGGACTTGCCTATTTCCAAAAGGCGGGAAAAATTTAGAATTGTTAAGTCTCTAATAGCACTCAAGATATCTGGGGTAGTTTGTTGTAGTAGAAAGTCACCGGTGAGGAAATTTAGGTAAAACAAAATAGGCACAAGTGGCATAGTTAAAGCCCACGCTATAGAACTTGCCATACAGCTTGTGCGGGTTATTTTAGCTAAAAAAAGGGCTAGAGGCAGGCCAAAGCCAGAAGTTAGGTGAAAATGTACTACAGTGCCACAGGCAAATCCCCCTGCCGCCGTAAAAGGACTAGTGGCAATACGAAAAAACCTCAGAAGATAATATTTTGCCATCCTTCTATAAGTCATCTTATTCCTCCACCCGACTTTCTGATAAACAAAAGCTAAAAAATTACATATATTTTATTATTATATCATATATAAAGAAAAAATTGCTGAGTATTAACTCTCTTTTAAGGGGAAGGATATTTAGGAGAAGGTAAATATAACCATTGGTAATAATTAGTTTTTAAATAATTACAATTTAAATTTTTAAACAAAAAGTTATTTTAGAGTTGTATATGTTTTGCAGAGCCAGGGAAATATAGTTGTACAGGAGGTGACTGAAATTGAAACAAAAAGAAAGACCTGATAATTTCCCACAGGAAATAGCTGCAGTAATAGAAGATGGCAATAAGCATGGTGTTAACGATGAACTGATGGTTAAGGGAATGATTAGTGTAGGTAATTTAATGGCCAAATTTGTTAAACCTGATACCCCTGAAGAAGCTTTGATGAGTGAAATGTGGGAAATAGCATCAGCAGATGAGAAAAACATCATGGCAAGTCTGGTATTAAAAATAGGGAAAAGAAGGCTACAAAACCAGCACTAAAGATTAAAGGGTAATTGCAAACTTTAAAAAGACCTAAACCTTCACATAAAGGCTTGGGTCTTTTTGTTGATTTTAGAAAACTAGCAGGAGTTGACATGTGAATAATAGAATTAAACAAACGGTCTATAATAAGTTTAATACCATTTTGTAGGGGGGCCAATAAAAGTGAAATCATTTAAAGAAATTCAGGAAAAAGTACTTAGTATGCAGGAACAAAAGTATATTGCTGTAGCTGTGGCACAGGATGAAGAAGTACTTAAAGCTATTAAAGGTGCTAGAGAATTAGGATTAGCAGAGCCAATTCTTGTTGGGGAAGAAAAAGCCATAAGGGAAGCAGCTCATAAAGTTGGGCTTAATCTTAATGGTGTAAGAATTGAGCATGAACCCCAGGCTGATTTGGCTGCCAAAAAAGCAGTAGCCTTAGTTAGCTCAGGGCAGGCAAATATTGTTATGAAGGGATTAGTAGGTACATCATCATTTTTAAAGGCTATTTTAGATAAAGAGGTGGGCTTAAGGACTGACCGAATATTAAGTCATGTAGCGGTTTTTGAAATTCCTAGCTATGAAAAGCTATTGGTGCTTACCGATGCAGCAATGAATATTGCTCCTGGGTTAAATGAAAAGGTCAAAATAATAAATAATGCTTTAGTGGTTACCCAGGCCTTAGGTATAGAAATTGCAAAAGTTGCACCTGTTTGTGCAGTCGAAACTGTAAATCCTGAAATGCCAGCAACGGTAGATGCGGCACTCTTAACATTAATGAGTCAACGGGGGCAAATTAAAGGAACAATAATTGACGGTCCACTAGCGTTGGATAATGCAGTGTCATTAGAGGCCGCCCAGCATAAAGGTATCAATAGTCCCGTAGCGGGTAATGCGGATATAATATTGTGTCCTGATATTGAAGCTGGTAATATGACTTATAAGGCTATAGTATATTTAGGCAAGGCTCAGGTAGCAGGTGTCATAATAGGTGCTAAAGCACCGATAGTTTTAACATCTAGAGCAGATACATATATTTCCAAGTTAAACTCTATTGCTTTGAGTCTATTAGCCTGTAAAATTTGTTAGTTTTTACATAGAATATGGAGGAACAAAAATGCAGACCTATAGAATATTGGTTATTAACCCGGGTTCAACTTCTACAAAAATAGCAGTTTATGAAAATGATGTTGTTCTTGTTGAAACAGCTTTGCGTCACAGTAATGAGGAACTTGAGGTTTATAAAAGAATTGCTGATCAATTTGAATTTAGGAAAGACCTGATAATCGATGAATTACAAAAAAAAAATATTCCTATCCAAAGCTTAAGCTGTGTAGTAGGTAGGGGTGGTCTTCTAAAGCCTATTTCCGGTGGGACCTATCGAGTAAACTTTCAAATGCTGGAGGACCTAAAAAATGCAAAAAATGAACATGCCTGTAACTTGGGGGCTTTAATAGCCTCAGAAATTGCCGAAAGTATTCAGGTGCCTGCCTTTATTGTTGATCCTGTAGTTGTTGATGAGCTAGCACCAATAGCTCGTATCTCAGGAATGCCGGCAATAGAACGCAAGAGTATCTTCCATGCTCTAAACCAAAAGGCTGTTGCCCGCTTGGTTGCCCAAGAATTAGGCAAAGCATATCAAGACTGCAATCTAATTATTGCACATATTGGTGGGGGCATATCTGTGGGGGCCCATATGAAGGGGCGGGTTGTAGATGTAAACAATGCGTTGAATGGTGAAGGGCCCTTTTCACCTGAACGTTCAGGTGGTGTACCGATAGGTGATTTGGTTAAAATTTGCCTAAATGGATCGAAAACAGAGGAAGAGATTTATAGGAGTATAGTAGGGCATGGCGGCTTGATGGCTTATTTAGGTACTAATGATGCCGTGGAAGTAGAAAAAATGATAACTCAAGGGAATCAGCAAGCCAGATTGGTTTATGAGGCAATGGCTTACCAAATTGCAAAAGAAATAGGAAGCTGTGCTACTGTTTTAAAAGGACAGATTGATACCATAGTACTTACTGGTGGGGTTGCTTACTCTAAAATATTTACTGATTGGATTAGGGAGAGAGTAGAATTTTTAGGTCCTGTGGTAGTGTACCCAGGCGAAGGTGAAATGGAAGCGCTAGCTTCGGGCGGATTAAGAGCAATAAAGGGTGAGGAAACGGCCAAGGAATATCGGTGAGCATAGCATAAGGTTGAGGTTGAGGTTAAGATAGACTAAGATTAGAGATTTTGCTTCGCTAGATTAAACTACAAAATCACCGAATTAAAAGTAAGGAAGTTTGCTTTCTTAACCTTAACCTTGGTTTTTCTGTAGCACTGTAGAACAAAAAAACCTGTCTAGCAGGTTTTTTTACATATACCACATTATTGCTAGAATAATAACACCCACAGCTAGAGAAATATTTGCTATCAGATTAAGATGACGGTAAGATTTTTTACGTTCCTCAATAGATTTATCCTTTTTGGCTGCTAAAAGGTATAAACCATAAGCTTTTAGGATAACGGAAGTAATTATTAAGACATAAGCAACTCCAAGCACATCTGCGCCCCCCTCTTTAAATTTAATCCCTCTAAATGGTACATAATAATTATAAAGCAAATTACGGAATTTAACACCATTAGGAGTGGATTTATGCTGGAATTAGTAATTAGAACAATAATTATATATTTTTTACTTATTATTTTCATGCGCATTATGGGGAAAAGGGAGATCGGGCAGCTATCTGCCATAGATTTTGTGGTAGCCATAGTAATTGCAGAATTAGCCGCTATTCCTTTAAGTGACTTAAGAATACCTTTAATTCAGGGGATTTTACCTATAGCTATTCTAACTTTAGCACAGATTAGTCTTTCAATATTGTGTCTGAAGAGTAACGCTTTTAGGAGAATAATATACGGAATCCCCAATATTTTGATCGCTAATGGGAAAATCCAGCAAAATGAGATGCGCAAGGCACGATATAATATCGATGATCTATTAACCCAGCTGCGGGAGCGTGATGTATTTAATATCGCTGATGTAGAATTTGCAGTTTTAGAAACATCAGGTCAGCTTACTGTATCCTTAAAGCCCCAAAAAAAGCCGATATCTGCTGATGCCTTGCACATAAGAACCGATTATGAAGGGCTTCCCTTAACCTTGATTGACGATGAAGAAATTAATGTTAAAGGTTTAGAGGATGCTAACCTAAGCATAGATTGGCTGGCTAAAGAATTGAAAAAGCGAAATATAAAATCCTTTCAAGAGGTTTTTTATGCTAGCTTAAGCTCTAATGGTGATATATATTTGGTGGAAAGAGAGGATAAGACTAAGCGAAGTCATAAAAAAGAAAAAAAACTTCATTAGCCAAAATAATGTTTTTCTATTTCTGTGGAACGAAAATAAAATTATTGACGTCTATAGTAATGAAAAGAAACCTTATAAATAAATGCAGGAAAAAAATGGATAATGGCGAATTAAGGTTTAGGGACAAACAATACAATTTTTGGAGGGAAAAAGATGAAAAAGATATTGGCGATACTTTTAGTCATATTTTTAACAGCAAGTGTTGTCGGTTGTTCAAGTAAAGAGGGAAATGAAGAGGATAACAGTAATGCTAAAGAGGAATTAAATATAGAAGAAATACAAGAACCTGAAGAGAATGTAGTCGCTCTTTATTTTGGAACCGAAGACGGTTATCTCCGTAAAGAGCCCCGCACAATTAGCGGAGTACCTAGTGCTGAAAATGGTCAAGTTTTAATAGAGGAGCTAATCAAGGGTTCCAAGTCCCAGGATGATACTTTAAATGTAATACCCGAGGGGACTAAACTGCTAGCCTATAAATTTGATGCCGAAACAGGTTTGGCAACAGTGGACTTTTCTGAGAATATTCATGGTGCAGTCGGTTCTATGGGAGAAATCTTAGCGGTATATGCCGTTGTCAACACCCTTACTGAGCTACCGGATGTAAAAAAAGTACAGTTTTTAGTTGAGGGTAAAGAAGTAGAATCGCTCAGCGGTCATATTTATTTAGGGGAACCTATTGAAAGGGACTTGCAGTTTATGGAAGGAAATATGTTGAAATAAAGAGGTTATAATGAGTATCAAAATATCCCATCTGCTGTATACTAAGAAAAAACAGTAGGTGGGATTTTTTTGGACTTTAGCCGGGTATGTGAAGAAACAAAAGAACCATTTTTTACAGTAAAGCATAAGCTTCTATGTATTCCCCGGGATGATTATGAGAGTGTTCTTAGGTCTTATTTAGATCCCTATACTGAAGAAGGAGCACAGGAATTTGTAAGTCTATACTTAGCTTTTAAAAATGATCCGGGTATTGTAGGCTTGGTAGGCTTAGAGCAAATGGCTGATGAAGTATTAATTGATGCTGCAGTAAGATACGATAATGAGAGGTGACTTTAATGAAAAAAATTAAAGATCGGATAACTTTAGGAATTGTGGCAGGAGTACTTGCAAATGTAGTAAAACAGGGTCTTTCTTATGTGTTTAAAAAACTAAAGCTTATAAATATTACTGCACCCGATAAGGCTGCAGCTATGTTTATTAGTAAAAGGAAGACGAAAAAACCGGCTGGTTCAATTGTTGGTATAGTGGCAGATTTTTGTATTGCTTGTAAACTAGGCATACTTTTAGTATATGTCCTTTCGGCTACGGGTAAGGATAATCACCTACTCAAAGGCTGGAGCATAGGGAGTCTGGCTTGGACTTTAATGTATGGTTTTTTAAGTCGGATGGGGGGGACGGGATTTTCCCAAATGAAACCCCGTGACAGCTTAAGCGGCTATTTTACCCATGCTATCTTCGGGTTGGCGGTAGCAGAGCTAATTGTTCGTTTAGGGGATGAAAAGCTCTTTAAGCCTAGATATCAGACTCTCAGTAGCCCGGATGAAGAATTCTATAATTGGTATAGGGAAAAAAATGCAGCTAACCAACAAGGTGAGGAATTGTTGACATACTAAGATAGTGACTAGTGGCTGGTGGCTAGTTTGCGGGGCAAGGCGTGTGATCATGAATGTCTAGCTTCCTTGACGTGCTACCGTGTCGCCGATTTAAGGCATCGAATATCGTCTACGACTTAAGAATGTTGGAATAGAAGAAAATTAATTTCATAGTGCTTTAACCAATTTGAAGTCGCTGTAGCGACTTTTTTTGGCTTCCTGCATCTTGCCTCATGCTTCTTGCTTCCTGAATGCATTTTCCCACCACCCGTTAAATATACATATAAAGTACAAATCATGGCTTAACTGGGTGGTGGGATAGTTGTTATTAGAACTATTAGTTGGTCTGTTGGTAATTTTAATTGGGGCTGAGCTTTTTACAAATGGTATTGAGTGGCTAGGCTATCGACTAGGCTTATCAGAAGGTGCTGTGGGAAGTATTCTTGCCGCTGTAGGGACCGCGTTGCCGGAATCTATTATTCCTATTGTGGCTATACTTTTCTCGAAGGACCCAAATACAGCCCATATAGGTATTGGGGCTATTTTAGGTGCGCCATTTATGCTAGGAACCCTTGCGCTATTTATTACCGGAGTCAGTGCTAGGTGTTTTGCTTGGAGGGGCCGAGGAGTTCGGGTATTAAGTGTAGATACCCAGCTTATAACAAGGGATTTGAGTTTTTTTATAATAATGTACAGCTTAGCGCTGGCGGTATCCTTTAGTGAGCGGGCAATAGTGCATCAGGTAACAGCTGGAGCTTTAGTTCTGGCATACCTTAGCTATGTCATTGTAACGTTAAAAGCTGGCGGGCAATTGGCTGGTGATGATTTAAAGCCTCTTTATTGCTGGTTCTGGTGTAAACCCGGGATATTCCCGATCTTATTTCAGGTTCTCGCTGCTTTAGGCTTAATAATATGGGGTGCCAATTTCTTTGTTCAGGGAGTAAAGTCCCTGGCAGATATTATGGGTATTCCCTCAATGATTCTGGCTTTAGTTATAGCTCCTATTGCTACTGAATTGCCGGAAAAGTTTAATAGTGTTATTTGGATAGCTCAAAGAAAGGATACTCTAGCATTGGGAAACATCACTGGAGCTATGGTCTTTCAAAGCTCGGTTATTCCTGCCTTCGGATTGCTATTTACGCCCTGGCGGTTAAACGGCATAGCTTTATTAAGCGGAATACTTGTTATTGCCTCAATAATGATAATAATCTGGCAATTGCATCGCAAGAAGACATTATATACTTCCGCGTTGATATTCAGTGGTATCTTCTATGTAATTTTTATCGGATTTATAATCTGGGGGGTTAGGGGATGATAGCACATCTGACCCGCAAGGGGATAGAGTTTTGGCCTTCTAAATATGGCGGGCAAATTAAAAATTATTCTTTAAAACTAGACCAGCCTGATTTATTGAAGCTTAGAAAAGAGGCATTTATAGAAAAGAAGCTGTTTCCCCGGACAATGGTTGAGGGTATCTTAAGAAAAACCTTAGCTTCAGGAGTATGCTCAGGGATAAGTGCCTACACCTTATGCGAATTTTTTGGTTATAACAGTTCGAATTTTGAAAGGGACTTTTTTATTGCTATTTTACAAGCGAGAACCTGGGGGGCAGATTTTTTGCACCAGGCCCTTCGAACATATTTTTCAACTCCCCAAAATCTGTTATCTCCTTTAAAAAAGGGAATCAAAAGCGATACCGTGGATGGACTACCTCTTTTAGTATTACTGCCCCGTCTTATTTATCTAAAGGAAATTACTTTTTCCCATACAGTGATACCCTTTTGCTTGAGAGAAGGTTTGCAAAATACCTACGTCAAAATTGCTGACAGTAATTTCCCCGGTGATGACAACAAAGTACTTATAATAAACAGAGCTACAGGTTTTTGGGAATATGATGATAAAGACAGTAAGGAGTGGGTATTAACACTTAATTATTTGGGTAACTTGACCCGCAAGGCACCCTTTCTGTTATAATAATAAGGAATTTGAACAAATATTTCATTACTAGGGGTGTTTATTGTGCTCAAGGCTATACTTTTTGATCTTGATGGGACCTTGCTTCCCTTAGATTTGGAGGTTTTTGTCCATAAATATTTTGAAAGTCTAGTACCATTTTTTGCCCATAAAGTTGAGCCTAAGCTATTTATTAAGGAATTGAAGAAAGCCACTGAGGCTATGATTAATAATACGGGTACCTTATCAAATGAAGAGGTTTTTATGGAGAAATTTCTGCCGGCTGTAGAAAAGGGAAAAGAGGAAATGTACCCTATGTTTGAAGAGTTTTATTTAACTAAATTTCCCCAATTAAAAGAATATGCGGGACATTCGGCTTTAGCAGAACAAATTGTGGGACAAGTAGTAACAAAAGGCTATAAGGTAGCTTTAGCTACTAATCCAATTTTCCCAGAAATGGCTACAAGGCACAGAATGGAATGGGCCGGTGTTGCCCAGATAGATTGGGATCTGGTTACAACCTATGAAAATAGTGGCTTCAGTAAGCCTAATCCTAAATATTTTAGTGAAGTATGTTCAAAACTTGATGTACTTCCTCAAGAATGTCTGATGGTCGGTAATGATGTCCAGGAGGATTTGGTGGCTGGTACAATAGGAATGCAGACATATTTAGTTACAGACCATCTTATTGATCGGGGAACACCTAATTACCAACCAGATTACCGGGGCTCTCTGCAAGAATTTTATGAATTTATCTGTCAAATACCATATTTGGATAAAGACTAAGGTATTTTAACAATGAATATAGACTTATTACCAGTTGCTAATCACGTGGGTGTGTGGTAGGGCTATATAGAAATAGGTTGGGTATGCCCTTAAACTAAGAGGTCGGAGGGATAATTTCTTGTTAGAATGACTAAATTAAAATAAGAAAAATTCAAATGATGAAACTGCTGTGCAAATAGCAATGTTTTAGGAGGTTCATAGATGGATAATAACGACATATTAATCAGAGTAAGATATGCGCTAGATATAAAAAATACAGACATGGTAGAGATATTTAAACTTGGTGGCATTGAAGTAACAAAAGAGAAAGTGCTCAAGATGCTCATAAAATCAAAGGACGGTTACCATAATGAAGGTAAAAATGATGCTAATATAGATGAAAATGAAGAATGCAGTAATTTTATGCTAGAGTCATTTTTAAATGGACTTATTATTTTCAAAAGAGGAAAACAAGCCCCAAAACCAGGGCAGCCTGAAAGACCAGCACTGTCTATAAACGATAATGGAAGTGTTAATAATATCCTGCTAAAGAAATTGAAAATAGCATTAGCATTAACAAGTGACGATATGCTTGATATATTCAAAGAAACGGCAGTCATTATAACAAAAGGAGAATTAAGCGCCATATTTAGAAAAGTAGGACATAAGAATTATCAAGAGTGTGGTGATAAATACGCGAGGAATTTCTTAAAAGGATTAGCGATAAAATATAGGAAAAAATAACCCATCGTGTCTAGGGACGGTCCTTTGACACGGCATAAATACTCAAAACAAGTGGGATATTACAAAAAAGTGATTTATTGAGAAAAAATACATGGGACAACAGGGACAATATTGTCCCTCTTTAGTTATATTATTGGAGGAACCTCGATCTTCCGCTTTACTTAAGTATCATTAGGAGTTCCCCTGCTTTGACTTCTTGTTCCTCTTTTACCAGTATCTCATCAATAACACTGTCAGTTCTAGTTACAATTCTTGTTTCCATTTTCATGGCTTCGATGATGATCAACCCTTGGCTTTTTTGGACTTTTTCTCCTTTTTCTACTAAAATCTTAAATACTTTTCCGGGTATACTGGAGCCAACCTGTTTTTTATCTGTTGGGTCAGCCATCTTAATCTTAACCATATTTTCCTGGATATGTTTTGCTGGGATTGCAATTTCCCGGCGGATACCATTTAATTCAAAGACCACATTGCGGGTCCCATCCTCATTTGCTTCTCCTAAATTCACATATTTTATTAAAAGGGTTTTACCGTCTTCGATGGTGATTTCCGTGGTTTCCCCTGGATTTAGACCCTCAAAAAAGACATGGGTAGTCATCCGGCTTAAGTCGTCATATTCTTGTAAGAATTTCTGATAGTCCTCAAAGACTCGTGGATATAGGCAGTAGCTCAGAACATCTTTCATTTCAAATTCGTGACCGAACTTATTTTTAAGTCTTTCAGAGATCTGTTTAAAATCAACCGGTTCTAGTAGTGCTCCCGGTCTATCGGTAACTGGTTTTTCTCCTTTTAATACTACCTCCTGCAGCTCAGGGGGGAAGCCTCCCATGGGTTGACCCATTAGACCTTTAAAGTAAGAGACGGCAGAATCGGGGAAAGTAAGATCCTTACCTTTTTCGATAATATTATCTTTACTAAGATTATTTTTAACCATAAAAATGGCTAGGTCACCTACCACTTTTGAGGAAGGGGTAACCTTGACAATATCACCCAGAAGTTCATTTACTTCTTTATATTTCTCTTTAACAGCATTAAAATGGTGTCCCAAACCCAAGCTTTCTACCTGAGGTTTAAGATTTGAATACTGCCCGCCGGGAATTTCGTATTTATATATATCGGTTAAAGGAGATTTTAATTCTGTTTCAAATTGATGATAAAAGGGCCTTACATCTTCCCAATAATTAGAGAGAAGCTGTAGCTTATCAAGGTCAAGTCCAGTATCATTGGGAGAACGGGCTAGGGCTGCTACTAATGAGTTGAGGGGAGGAGCACTGGTTAGACCTGAAAGCGAGTTAATTGCTGCATCTACAATATCTATTCCGGCTTCTGCTGCCATTAAAAAAGTAGCTAATTGATTGCCGCTTGTATCGTGGGTATGGAGATGTATGGGCAGAGAAATTTCCTCCTTTAGGGCTTTAATTAAGGCTTTGGCAGCATAGGGCTTAAGGAGACCGGACATATCTTTTATTCCTAGGATATGAGAGCCCGTTTTTTCAATCTCTTTTGCAAGTTTTATATAATATTTAAGAGTGTATTTTTCGCGATTTGGATCAAGAATATCACCTGTATAACAAATACAGCCTTCTGCTATTTTCCCGGTTTTCAGAACTTCCTCAATGGCAACCTCCATGCCCTTTAACCAGTTAAGGGAATCGAAAATCCGGAAAATATCAATCCCTTTAGCAGCTGATTCTTGGATAAAGGCCCTAATCACGTTATCAGGATAATTTGTATAGCCTACACCGTTGGAGCCCCGTAGAAGCATTTGAAAGGGTATATTTGGAATTCTTTTTCGCAGCTCTTCCAGTCTAATCCAGGGTGATTCATGGAGGAAACGGTATGCTACATCGAAGGTTGCACCGCCCCACATCTCTAAGGAAAATAAGTCACTAGCCAAAAAGCTAGTAGCTGGAGCAATGGTCAGTATATCCTTGGTTCTGACTCTAGTGGCCAAAAGAGACTGATGTGCATCACGAAAGGTAGTGTCAGTAATCAAAAGTTTTTCCTGAGCAAGAATCCACTTCTTTAGCTCCTCGGGTCCTTTTTCATCAAGTACCTGTTTTAGACCACGGGGAGGCTGGCCCACTAGAATTGCAGGTAGTGTAGGCTGTTCATATGTGGGTTTAGTTTTATTCTCATTGACAATTATATTGCCAATATATTTTAATACCTTAGTAGCCCTGTCCTTATCAGACTCAAGCTCAAAGAGCTGAGGAGTCTCATCAATAAAACCTGTATGAGCATTGCCAGCCACGAAAGTGGGGTGGCTTAAGATATTAGCTAAAAACGGTGTATTTGTTTTGACTCCACGAATTCGCATTTCTGAGAAAGCTCGAAGGGCTTTTTTAACTGCACCAGAAAAATGCCTGTCCCAAGTTGTAACCTTAACTAAGAGGCTATCATAATAGGGCGTGATTATAGCTCCTGTAAAGGCATTCCCAGCATCTAAGCGTATACCAAAGCCACCTCCGCTACGGTAAGCGGTAATCTTACCTGTATCAGGAGCAAAATTATTTCTGGGATCTTCTGTAGTTATTCTGCACTGAATAGAATAGCCTCTTGGCTGGATATCTGATTGACTCTTAATGCCAATTTCCTCATCTCCAAGATTATAACCCTGGGCGACTAGGATTTGGCTTTGCACAAGATCAATACCAGTAACCATTTCAGTAACGGTATGTTCAACTTGGATACGGGGGTTCATTTCAATAAAGTAGTGGTTGCCTTGAACATCTACTAGAAATTCTATGGTTCCGGCGTTTACGTATTGAACATCTCGGGCTATTTTTAGAGCATCGTTACATATTTCTTGACGCTTTTGTGGATTAAGAGAAAAAGCAGGAGTGAATTCAATTATCTTTTGATGTCTTCTTTGAATCGAACAATCCCGTTCATAAAGATGAACAATATTACTGTATTTATCACCTAGAATTTGAACTTCAATATGTTTGGGCTTTTCCAGGTATTTTTCAATAAAAATGTCTTCACTTCCAAAGGCCTTTCTCGCCTCACTTTTCGCTAATTCGAACTCCTTTAATAGCTCTCCCTGCTCGTAGACAACTCTCATGCCCCGTCCTCCTCCGCCTGCGGAGGCTTTAAGGATTACGGGAAAGCCACATTGATCAGCTATGGTTAATGCTTCCTCTTCACTTTTAATTGGTGTAGGGCTTCCTGTAATTACAGGAACGCCTACCTTTTGGGCAATTAATTTGGAATTAATTTTATCACCCATTTTTTCTAGGATGTGGGCAGGGGGCCCAATAAAGGTTATGTCTGCTTTTTCGCAGGCTCGGGCAAATTCCGGGTTTTCAGAGAGGAAACCATAGCCGGGGTGAATAGCGTCTACCCCTTTTTTCTTGGCTCTGTCGATAATTAGATCGATATCCAGGTAAGCATCAAGGGGACCTTTATGTTCCCCAATAAGATAAGCTTCGTCCGCCTTAGTACGGAAAAGGCTGTACTTATCTTCCTTGGCATAAATGGCAACCGTTCTAATTCCTAAATCAGTACAGGCACGAAAGACCCGGATTGCAATTTCACCCCTGTTGGCTACCATTACCTTTTCAAATCTCTTTTTCAATTCTTTTTCCCTCCCGGCAAAAATTAGATATTATTAGGAATGTATACAGCACACATAAATGAAGAGACAGTAATATATTACCCCTCTTCCCTGTTAATTTATTAAAACAATTAATAGAGTGTCAGGGGACAGTCCTTAGACAAGGCATAATTTTATTTACTAAATTTATTAAATATAGAAAGGTTTTATCCTTAATTAATAGAAAAATGTAAATAGACAAAAAAAGTAATTAAGGAGGGATAAAATGTCCCAGGAAGTTCCAAATTCAGCCGAAAAGGTAAATACTGCTGCAATGGGAGAAATATTTGAGCTTTCCAGGCAGATAAAAGATGTCATTAGACTTGAGAGTGTCTGGGGACGGTCCTTTGACACGGCATAATTTTATTTACTAAATTAATTAAATATAGAAAGGTTTTATCCTTAATTAATAGAAAAATGTAAATAGACAAAAAAGTAATTAAGGAGGGATAAAATGTCCCAGGAAGTTCCAAATTCAGCCGAAAAGGTAAATACTGCTGCAATGGGAGAAATATTTGAGCTTTCCAGGCAGATAAAAGATGTCATTAGACTTGA
>JUEF01000109.1 GCA_000802045.1 Peptococcaceae bacterium BICA1-8 | reverse complement strand
TGATTTTCTGGTATTAGGCTTTCTATGCTCATGGGAAGCATCAACTGCTCCCTCCAAACCTATTATTATCAATGGTTTCCTCGCTCCTATTTACCAAATTTTGATAATTTTTTGATAAAAAAAGACGCCTAAACTTGTTAGTTTAAGCGTCTTTTGGGGCTGTTGACACAGCCCCTTTTAAAATAATTCTGCTGTTTTTTAGTGTTTCATCTAGCTTAACTTTTTCACCTTCAGTTAATGGCAATAGAGATCTTCTAGTGGGATACCATAAGTGCCTGTTCATAAATCTCATCATTTATCTGGACATTAGGTAGCCAAAGCCATAGCGCCCTCAGTATCAACTAGGAAAAAATTAACCTACTTAAAAATCAAAATAAGTCCAGCAATAAAAATTAGGACATTTACTATAATGACAAATTGACTATCAGAAAGCTTAGTTATAAGTTTGCTTCCAAACCAGCTACCTATCATTGCACGAACACCATACTCATGCATCAAACCAGGAGTAAACCTATCCATTCTGCTACTGGTTGTGGTTCCAACACAAAGTGCTTCATATTTACCATTATCCAATTTTCGAACATTTGGTGATGTATGCAGGCATGCTGATCCATTTAAGTCAACAGGTGAAGGGACCTTACCATCAAACATTTTAATTAAATGATTCTGATGTAATTGCTTCTATGGCAAAAGATGGTGAAGCAATTCCAGGATGGGGACATGAAGAAAGCAAAAAACAGCTTAAAGAGCTTTATGGTCTGTACGAAGAGCTAATTTCAAGTGTGAAGTAATTTCGGTAATTTAGTTAAGGAAGAGGCAATTTTTAAATAAATTGCCTCTTCCTTAGTTAATATTAGGTCCCTTTGCCGAACAAGGACTTGTTCAATCCATGCTGATGGGTAAAGCAGCCGGTTCAATTTGGTTAATTTTCTTCACCAGACCAATATCAATTATTCTAATCCTCTTATGCATCATCTCCGCTGGCTGGCCATTGGTTACTTATCTTCGCCAAAAATCAAGTTCCGCAGCTAATAAGGAGGTATCATCATAATGAACACTGAACGTATTGCAGCAATTTTTTCTATAGTATTAGCTGGTTCCACCTATTACATGGCTACTGGTTATTCAAACCTAAGTTCCTTTTTTCCAAAAGTAATTTCCATATTAATTATTATACTTAGTACTATGCTATTGATAAAAAGCTTTCGTAAACCAGAAGCCAGCGAATGGCATAAAGAAATTGAATACAAATACTTAATAATGCTTATCGTCGGTATAGTTGTTTATGTAATAGTTATACCCGTTGTGGGATTTGTCTCCACAAGTATAGTATTTATAAGTCTATATTCTTGGCTGTTATCCCATAACAAAACACAAAAACTGCCGCCCTAAGCATTGTACTAGCATTATCTATCAGCATTGGCTTTAATTTTATCTTTAAAACAGTTTTCTATGTACCTTTACCAACAGGAATATTGTTTTAATTGCTCCTAGAATTTTTTAATCACATACATTATAGCTTTTGGAAGTTCCTCAAAAGAGATAAAAGCTTTGGCAGTAATCTGCCAAAGCTTTTTTAGTTATTTCATATATTGTTAAATCAATTCTGCTGTTTTCATTATTTCATCTAGTTTAACTTTATCATCTTCAGTTAATGGTAATAGGGGTCTTCTAGTTGGTCCGCCTAAGTACCCCAAGCTTTCCATTACATATTTTAGACCAGGTATACCATAGGTGCCAGTAACAGCATTATTTACAGGGATCATTTTTATTTGTAGTTCTTTTGCTTCTTCGTATTTTCCAGCATTATATAAATTATAAATCTCTATACATTTATCTGGACAACAGGTAGCCAAAGCCATAACACCACCGTTAGCTCCAAACACAAGGCCTGGATATAAAACACCAGCAGTACCAACTAAGACATTAAAGTCAGTTGGTGTCATCGAAATTATTTGAGCTAATTGAGTTATATTCGCGGAGCTATCTTTAATACCCACGATATTTGGATGTTGAGCTAAATCTGCTACCAAGTCAGGTTCTAAGTTTATATTAGTATTTTTCGGAACATTGTACAAAAGAATAGGAATATCGGAAGCATCGGCGACAGCTGTAAAATGAGCCTTAAGGACCTTTTTATCCATAGCGCCCTTATAAAAATTGGGATTAACTATTAGTGCAAAATGAGCACCCAATTTTGCACATTTATTTGTTAACTCAATAGTATCTTTCGTTGATTCACAGCCAGAGCCAACTATAATTTTTTTACCTTCTGACGCATATGCAACACATGCTTCTACTATATCCAGCTTTTCTTGTTCAGATAAAAATGCATATTCACCATTTGAACCAAAAACAACGTATCCAGCTAAATCAGTTTTATTCCACTTTTGAATATTTTTATCTAAAGCAGAATAATCTATATTTTCATTTTCATCAAAGGGTGTAGTAATAGGTGGGTATACCCCTTTTATCTGCGGTTTCATTTCATTCCTCCATATTTGGTAAAAATTATGATTATTACTTTTGATTTTCAAATTATTTTTTCGTAACTACTGCTTCTATTGCCTCCAGGTGGCACAACATAGCCTGCTGGGCTATTTCTGGATTCCTACTCATAATTGCTTCTAGAATTTTTTTATGACCCTCGACTGAGTGCTCTTTTCTGCCAGGCAGCTCAACTGTCACCTGCCTGGCTTGAGCAAGGATATCCCAAAGGGATTGCATAATTCTATATAAAACTTTAGAACCCGTACTTTTGGCTAATATCATATGAAACTTTAAATTTGCCTCCGAAAGACTTATACCATCAGCTAGACCACTTTGAACTAAGTCGTTTGACTTAGCTACGGCCGCCTCCATCTCACTAATATCACTAGGAGTAGCATTTTCGGCTGCCCAAGCAGCAGCATGGGTCTCCAAAAGCTTTCTTACTCTTACAATATCTAATAGATCGTCTTCTCTTTGAACAAGGATTGGTGAGAGTTGATTTATTAAATAACTAACATCCAATTCTTCAACAAAAATACCCAGTCCTCTTCGTATTTTTAAAAAACCTACTCCCGACAAAATCTTTACAGCTTCCCTAATAGAAGTACGACTGACATTAAACAAGTCACCCAGTTCACTTTCAGAAGGCAGTTTATCTCCAGGCTTAAGCTTCCCAGAGATAATCATTTCTTTTATTTGTTCTACAATTTTGTCAGATAAGCATTGGTTATTCTCGGTAACCGGTTTAAACATAGGCACCTCCGGTATTATATTACCCATTTTATATCAAAATGTCTTAATACTCTAGTGTTTTCTACACAGAGGCGTTTTTTGCCCTTAATTTACTTATCATATTTTTTATTGCTGGTAAGAAAATTGCTCCAAAAGCAATAACCATTAGAACGGTAGAGATTGGCCTTGCAAAGAAGATACCGAAACTTCCTCCAGATAAGATAAGTGACTGCCGCATAGATGTTTCCAGTAATTGTCCTAAAACAAGGGCTAATACTAACGGAGCACCTGGATATTTTAACTTTTTCATAAAGTAACCTATGAAACCGAAACCAATTGTCAGATAAACATCAAACATAGAATTGTTCAAGCTGTAAGCACCAACTAGGATAAAAGCTATAACTACAGCATTTAAAGCCGCCTTGGGTACCAATAAGGCTCGCACAAAAAGCGGTACAAAGAGAAGAACCATTAAAATCAACATTACGTTACCCACATACATACTAGCTATTAAACCCCAAACAAAATCAGGATTGCGTTCAAAAAGCATAGGTCCAGGTCTTAATCCGAACATCATTAAAGCTCCCATTAGTATAGCTGTGCTAGCTGAACCCGGAACCCCCAGTGTTAATAAGGGAACAAAAGCACCTACAGAAGCAGCATTGTTAGCACATTCTGGTGCAGCAACTCCCTCTATAGCTCCTAGACCAAATTCTTCAGGATGCTTAGAGGCTTTTTTGGCCATACCATAAGAGATGAAAGAGGCTATGGTTGCTCCTGCACCTGGTAGCATCCCGATAAAGAAACCCAATACTGTTCCTCTGGCAATTACCCATTTGGATCTAGCCCAATCGGCAGCTGTAGGAAATAGTTTTCTCCAGCGTAAATCTGTATTTTTCAGACCTTCCATATTTACCTTTTCTTCTGAAGCAAGTATAATCTCCGCTATACCAAATACACCCATAGCCACTGGTATGAAGTCTATCCCGCTATATAATTCCATCATGCCAAAGGAAAAGCGGGGCAACCCTGTAACCAAGTCCAACCCGACTATTGCTAAAAACAATCCAAGTATCGCACTTATAAAGCCCTTTGTCGGATTATCGCCTGTCATTCCAGCCAAGGTGGTTAGACCCAGCACCATCAAAGCAAAGTATTCAGGGGGACCAAAACTTAAGGCGGCACTAGCTAAAACCGGTGCCAAAAAAGTAAAAGCAACTATCGCGACAGTACCGCCAATAAAGGAGCTAAAAGCCGCCATCCCCATGGCTGCACCAGCTCTCCCTTTTTGGGTCAAGGGATAACCGTCCAGAGCTGTCATAACAGCCGCCGAATCTCCGGGAGTATTAATCAAAATTGAAGTAATAGAACCACCATACATAGCGCCATAATAAATACCCGCAAGCATGATAATACCTGAAACAGGCTCTATACCAAAGGTTATAGGTAATAATACAGCTAAACCCGCAGATGGGCCTAAACCTGGTAAAGCTCCAATAATTGTTCCTGTTACTACACCTACTAGACAGTAGAGAAGATTTATGGGAGTTATTGCTACTGAGAATCCATAAAGAAGATCAGAAAGTGTTTCCAACATTTATAATCCCTACCTTTCTATAAACCCAAGATGCCTTTAGGGAATGGAACATCTAACCCTACCCGAAAAATCAGATAGAGAACAAGAGGAAGAATAACCATCATGCCAATAGATGTAAAAATCTTGCGTTCTTCTGCCAAAAAGGTTACTAAAAAGCCCGCTAATAAACCCATTGCAACTATCATACCTACAAAGTTAACCAAAAGACCTGCAACAACTGAACTTCCTATTATTGTTACCAGTAATTTTAAGCCTTCCTGAGAAAATACATTTCCTTGAACTTTATTATCTTTCTTTAATGTGCTTAAAATCAACATTAAGGATAAAATAGCCAAACATACTGCTACAAAAAAAGGTAAAAAGCCTGGCCCTGGACCCTCATCACCCCACCAAAGCTCTAGCGAAAGCCCGGTAAGAGCAATATAAACAGAAAGGGCTAATAGTAGTGCACCTGTTATTTGATCAGCCTTTTTCATTTTTCACTACCCCTTCTCTTGAGTATCTACTTAATAATCTATTTTTTAAAAGGGAGAGTAAACTCTCCCTTTTATGTTTTATTATTTTGTAGCTCCAATGTCTTTAAATATTGCTTCATACATATCACTAAGTTCTACAATTGCTTTGCCAAAGTCCTCGGAACCTAAGAAACGAGGTGTGATGGAATTAGCCTTAATATAATCTTCTTGCCATGCACTACTCTCATGAAGCTTTCTGAAAACATCTTCCCAGTATTTAACTTCTTCAGGAGAAACACCTTTAGGTAATACAACACCCCTAAACTGAGCTAGACTTGCGTCAACGCCTTCTTCCATCAAAGTAGGAACATCCTCAAAACCAGGAATTCTTTCATTACTTGCTACTACTATTGCTCTTGCTTTCCCTGCTTCAACCTGATTTAAAGCCTCACCAGGGTTTGCCCATACTACATCTACGTGTCCACCCAATAATGCAGTCATTACTTCACCGCCACTTTCGAATGGCACATACTTCATTTCGATTCCAGCTTTATTTTGTAGTACACGGTACATAACTGCATCGTCAGAAGTACCGCTAGTGCCACCAACAGAAATACTCTTAGGAGTAGCCTTAGACTTTTCTATTACATCTTTAACACTAGTAATCTCTGAATCTTCTCTCACGAATAAAGCTAAAGTATCCATTGCCAAACCTGCAACAGGTGTAAAATCCTTATAAGAAACTGGTGAGTTTCCTAGGAGTGGAGCAGTGTAGAAACTGGAACTTACTGATGCTAAATAGTATGGATTACCTGCCTTTTCAGCAGTATAAGCATAACCAATGGATCCACTGCCACCTGGTTTATTAACAACATTAATAGGCTGGCTTACCCATTTGTTATCATTAACTACTTTTACCATAGATCTAGCCATGATATCACTACCGCCGCCAGCACCAAAAGGAACAACCATTTCTATTGCTCTTTCAGGGTAAGCAGGCTTAGGAGCTTCTTTTGGAGCTTCTTTTGGAGCTTCTTTTGGAGCTTCTTCCTTAGGAGTCGATGAACAACCTACCACCAAACTTGTCATTAACATAATAGCTAACACCAATGCCAGAATCTTTTTAATCTTCATAAAGCCACCTCCAAATTTTTTTTAATCATATCAACCATGAAACTAATCTTTTAGCCTTTTATCACCTCCTCACAATAACATTAGGCCAGTTCTTCTTCCTTTAGAGGAACATATTTTTCTAATAGCTTTTCTGCCCTATCAGGATTATATATCCCACAAACACAAGGATGGGAGATTTTTATAGCAGCATCCCGTGTAGTCATCCGACCTTTTTTAACCTTTTCTATACAATCTTCTACTAATCCTGAGGAAATCAGACCATGTCCACACATAGTTACCAGTTCTAAGACTTCCTCGGAAGGTAATTTTTCAACATTACCCCATACTTCTAAAGAAAGGTTGATACAATGGGGTTTTATTTCTAATTCTTTAGCCATATCCAAAACTTCTTCTGTTAAACCACTGACAGTAACAGACATTCCCTGATCCAATTCTTTGATTTTTTTAAGTACTGCCAGCATCTTTTCTTTAGTAGAAAAACTACATCTAACCCTTGGAACATCATTTAAGGCATCTCTAATTTCCTGGATATCAACGCCAGATAAAATAGTCCCGGTATCGTAAGACCCAATATTAGCTGGTTCTTCGGCAAATACCTCTTCTAAAACTTTTCTCATTTTATCCTTTGAGCCTTCATGGTTAAAGCCATAAGCTGAAGTAACCAATAATACATAATCATCCTTTAGACTTTCTTCAGTTCCTCTACGGTGTAATGAGTGTGTCATTATGCTCCCCCCTCTATCTTGTCACTACAGGTCTACCAAGACCTAAGTTGACTTTGGAATTTTTACGCACTCTTATTCCCATTTCTTCTAATACCGGTACTATAGGTAATGAACCATCTTCCTCAAAACGATATATCATGTCTAGAGAAAATACTGTATCCAATTCCTTAGCAACTTCTTTAATAACATCCATTACTGGTACCATCTGAGAAACAGGAATACCAAACTCAATAATAGCTGAAACCATTTTTTCATTCATATATTCAGGCTTAATCGTCCCTTTTTCCCTGTCTTCCATTAAGTGAGTTAATGGATTCATTTCTTCAAACTCAATTCCCAGTTTTCCTAAGGCAACAGTCATTTGTTCAACCTGTTCCATATTAGTTCCTAAACAGGGACGTCCCATTTCAATTGCAATTCCAATCTGTCCGCGAACAACTCGGCCTGTTACATCATTTGTTTTAACTTCTTCAGTACCTCTACCGGGAATCTTAGTGACTGAATGGGTAGTCATTGGATCACTAAAGAACTTTCTAGCAGCTCTAGTCCCTTCATAAAGGCCTGGTTGCTCAAAAAATGCCTTTTTAGGACATCTAACAACCCTAATACGACTGCAGTTTCCACATTCAAAACATTCATCTTCATCAATTTGGGCCTTTTTATTAACAATTGTAATTGCGTTTGCGGGGCAATAAGGTATACATATACCGCAGCCCGAGCATTTCTCCTGATCAATCCTCATATTTTACCTCCTAGTTGTCATATAATTGATTTTGGCATGGGAACTGATAGCTTTGCCGAAAGTTGTTCAAACTTCTCTACCAATTCCTTGCTTAAAGTTATTCCATTTTCTAAATTGATTTTCACCAATTCCCTTTCCCTTGCACCTGGCATCCTTATTTCTTCAACACCAATTGCCTTGGGCATATCCTTCATTTGTTTAATCATATCGTCCATTTTGCTTTTAATTGTCGCCTTATCCAAAAAGCCTTCAGGATTAAAAGCTATCAAAAGGTGGCCTACATTACTGGGTTGAGGGGAATCACTATACTGCCAGATAACACCTTTACCATATCCTGCTCCCGTCAAGAGACCTGCCATCATTTCAATAGCCATTGCCAATGCAGCACCTTTATGTGCGCCCATGGGCAAAATACATCCTTTTAAAGCAGCCTTTGCATCAGTTGTAGGCTTTCCTTCTTCATCTAATGCCCAGTCAGGTCCAATTAGGTTACCTTCTTGTGCTGCTTTAATAATTTTACCCCTAGCGACAATGCTGGTCGCCATATCAATAGAAATAGAACCGTACTCATCCCCGCCGGGTATAGAGATTGCTAGAGGGTTTGTTCCAAAATAGGCTTCCCTACCACCCCAAGGAGGAATAGCCGGAGGACCATTGGCAATTACAATACCAACTAAACCCTCATTCATTGCCATGTTGGCGTAATATGAAGCGGCGCTAAAGTGGTTACTATTCTTTACCCCAATTGCAGATATGCCATATTCTTTAGCATTGGCTATTATCTTTTCCATGGCAGTATGTGCTGCTACATGACCTAAAGAGTTATCGGCATCCATTATTCCTAGTGCCGGAAAGAGAAATTCCAAAGTTATATTTGGGTTTGCATTGATTAAACCTTTCTCTATTCTTTCTAAATAGATAGGTAATCTAGTCAGTCCGTGGGATGATATCCCTTCAAGGTCAGCTTGAATTAAGACTTTAACAACTATTTCTGCATCATTTTTTTTAACGCCTGAATTTATAAGGAGATTCTCAGAAAAGTTAAATAACTCTTGATAGGTAAAAACAAATTTATTAGTCATTGTACTCCCACCATCGTTAAATTTTGTTTGGGAGGATAAGCAAATGGAGAAGTACAAGTCAGTACTTATTACTTATCCTCCCAGGGGGTTAACTTATCAAAAAGCCTTCTTATTCCTTTGTAGATGCAACCTCTTTTTCAGCTGCTTCACTTACTGTTTTAGAAATTATATCTGAACATCTAACATGATTATAAATACCACAGTAACAAAAGTTAGCTAGCTTGATTGCTGCTTCATCGGCTGTTAAGCGTCCTTTTTTGACCTGGTCCATCATATATTCTACATATTTAGGTGGAATCATATGATGACCACACATGGTTGTAATAGATAATGTAGTATCATCAGGAAGATTATCTTTTTTGCCCCATACACCTAATGAATAATTAATTGAATGTGGTGTTACCTCTGCTTCTTCACAGGCAGGTAATACTTCTGATAAAACTCCTGTAATAACAACAGATAAACCTGTATCTTTTTCTTTCATTATTTTCAAAAACTCAACTACCTGTTCCCTTTTGGTAAAAACCCCTCTAATTCTTGATTTGTCAGTAATTCTATCAATAATCTCTTCAGTCTTGTACTGGGTCCTAGGCCCTGATTTAACATCACCCCAGTTTTCTGAACCAACAGCCTCGGCTGCAGCAATAAACTCTAAAGCCTTAGGCTTAATATTAACATCATTAACATTTTGTGTTTGATACATAAACCAGTTGAAGTCTTTCTTTTGTGATTCTATAGGACCTGAACGATGTAATGAATGAGTCATTTGTTATTCCTCCTTTCTATTTCTTATGCCAATGATAAAGGCCTACCTAAGCCAACATTCACCTTACCCCTATGTGGCTGCGGTATTCCTAGCTGATCAAGGGTTTCTAATACTTTTGTTTGCCCCTTTTCATCTGTTCTGATAATTAATCCTAATGAAAACACTGTATCAATTTCATACTGAACCTTTTGTAATGCTTCCAAAACCTGTTTTAATTCTTCTTCTTTACATTTAGCCTCAACAATAACAGATAATAGGTGATAACCGTGACATGCCTCTTCTAACTTACCTGTTTTCAAGTCAGTCATTAAAGCTGCTAAAGGTGTGTGTTCTTGGGGAGCTAGTTCAGCTCCTACCGCAGCAATAGCCATAGCTACCTTTTCAGCATCTCTTAAAAATACTCCCATTCCTGGGCGACCCATATCAATAGCAACCCCAACTTCACCCTTTATCACTCTACCGGAAACATCATTCGTTTTTACTTCCTCAGTTCCGCGACCGCTAACTCCTGTTACTCCATGACTTTCAACCGGGTCACTAATTACATGCTGGAACTGCTTATAAAAACTATCTAATTCTATAGGTTGAATAGCACCTCTAGGACATACTTTTTGACGTAGACATACATAGCACTCAGTACATCTGTCCTGATCGATATAACACTTTTTTTCCTCTGCTAAATAATGAATGGCATCTACAGTACAAAACTTGTTACATATCTTGCAGCCGTTACATAACTCTTTATTAATTATTGTCATTTTTTTAGCCCCTTTCTTTGTGAAGTTTTGAAATTAATGTAATATATGATACGAATGACATCATACATCTTATTGGAACAAATTTTCTTAATTTTATAATAGTATTTCTCCAAAGTTTCCTCAGTTCCTGCTTTATTTCATATATTTCATGGATCAAGAGGCAAGAAACAGGAAGCAAGAAGCAAGAAGCAAGAAGCAAGAGACAAGATGTTCAATCTAAATAACTAATAAAAAGGGACACTCCTTTGATGAAAGGAATATCCCATAATGTCGAGTATATTTTCTGGCTCACTCGCCCATTCGTTCACTAATAATTAGGTCATCATGCCAGTATTCAACTTGAGGATGGTCTTTTACATCTAGGTACATTTCTAACAGATGGGAGTATTTAAAAGAAAAACTAAAATAAAGGTGTATCTCAGGCTTTGCCCTTTCACAAGGGCGTAATATTACTTTATCAGGATAAAAAAAATACTTATAGTCCTCATCTCGCCAGGTAAGTTCAACGTTACCTAGGTTCAAACTTACATTACCCCATTCTTCTATGTAAAAATCGCTTAATAATCCCCTGCCGACCTGAAATTGACCAACCCTATACCCTAAGGTATGGTCCGGTTTGCCCATAAAACTGGAAAAATGCTCTAAAATAAAACGACAAGGTAGACTTATTTCTTCAATCAGCCTACGTTCAGTGGTCAACTTTTTTTCAAATCTTATCCATCTTTCTAAACCTGGATATTGGGAAGGTATCTCTGCTAGACTTTCTTTAACATGCCTGAAAGTCCTGGACAAATCCTCATATACTTCTAAGATTTTATTATCTATCTCTTTACGTTTTTGATGCATTCAATGCCATCCTCTCTTCAACATAATGGTATTATTTGCATCTATTGTGAAATGAATACATTCACTGTAATATAAATACCTGTACAAACTCAGTTAATGGTCGGGGTGACAGGATTTGAACCTGCGACCTCTGCGTCCCGAACGCAGCGCTCTACCAAACTGAGCCACACCCCGCTTCATAGTGGATAAGTTTTACCCACTATGAAATATATTATAATCTTTCCTTATAGTTAGTGCAAATTAAAAATTAGCCATATTTAACGCTCGAACAACATTGCCTGCTGTCCTTTCAGCAAGTTCAGAACCATTTTTCATGCACTCTTCTAAAGTCATAGGTCCTTCAACTATAGAAAAAATAGCATTAATACCTTCCATATATAGTACTTCTACACCAGTACCAATAGTTCCAACCAAAGCAACTACCGGGATTTTATATTTTTTGGCTATTTGAGCTACTCCATAAGGGGTTTTTCCATGGACTGTTTGGAAATCTATCTGACCTTCACCTGTAATAACAAGATCCGCACCTATTACCTTTTCCTCAAGCTTAGTGGCCTCTATTACTAGCTCAATTCCTCTTTGCAAGCTAGCATTACAAAAGGCCATTAATCCTGCACCTAATCCCCCAGCAGCCCCGGCACCAGGTTCATTCTTAACATCGACTCCAATATCTCTTTTTATAATTTCTGCCAAATGGGCTAAATTTTCATCCAGTATTTTAATCATATAGGAATCGGCCCCTTTTTGCGGACCAAAAATATGAGAGGCGCCTTTTAGCCCACAAAGAGGATTGTCAACATCACAGGCAACCTTAAAGATACATTTATTAAGCCTTGGGTCTAGTTCTTTTATCTTAATCTCCTTAATAGCCGATAAGCTACCGCCACCAAATCCAATTTCCTGACCCTCTTGATCTAAAAAGCTCACCCCTAGTGCCTGAGCCATCCCAACTCCTCCATCATTAGTAGCACTTCCGCCGATACCTATTATGAACTCTTGACAGCCATGGTCTAGAGCAGCTTTGATTAATTGACCGGTACCATAAGTTGTAGTAATTAGAGGATTTCGTTTACTAGAAGGAACCATTGTTAATCCTGAGGCTAATGCCATCTCGATGACAGCTGTGCGTCCATCACCTAAAATTCCAAAGTATGCCTCAGCATCATTGCCAAGTGGATCTAGGACATTTATTGTTACTATTTTCCCCATTGTTGCATCTACCAACGTTTCTACAGTACCCTCTCCACCATCAGCCATAGGAATTTTTACAATTTCAACATCACTTAGAACTCCCTTTATCCCTCTCTCTATTGCATCAGCAACCTCTTTGGCGGACATACTTCCTTTAAAGGAATCAGGAGCAATTATAATTTTCTTCATTCTCAAACCTCCATTGTCGGGACATTACTCATTCAAGAAGCAAGAGGCAAGATAAGAATAAGCTTTTTTCCTGCATCTTGCATCCTGCCTCCTGTAAAGAGGTGTGTCCCCTATCCAATTAGCATACAAACCAACGTGGTAATTATGCCTGATACCATTACATAGTATAAATTAATATTTAGAGATACAGCAAGGGGATTTTCTCTGGTTAATCCTGTCATGACTAATGTTGGTAAAGAAAAGGGCGATAATAAATTGTACATCATATAGCCAGTCAATAATGTAAGGGCCATCTGCAGTTCATTTAAGGGAGTAGAAACGACAGGGACAGTCACAGCTATAGCAGAAATACTTACTAAGGGATGTACACCTATAATTGAAAGACCCGCAATAATCAATAGAATAAAGATAATTATGGGAACTGCAGTATTTATTCCTAGTTTCTCGATTAGCATGGGAATATATTGTTTAAAGGTCGAATTGCCTAGGGCATAACCAAAGAAACCAATAGCTGTAAATAAAAAAACTTCATTATGCTTGTCCAGAAGAATTACATTATAATAATCGATCAATTTTTTCTTTAAAACATCCAGTTTCTTTAATCCATGGGCGAACATTACCGGTGCGATAATAGAAACCAAGGGCACTACTACTAAAACGCTCTTGCCAATAATAAATTCTAATAGAACTATAAATATAATTAAACTTAACAAAAGAAAGACTAACTTAAATATTTTCCTCTTATCTATTTGTTCAGCCTTCCCCTTTTTTTCCTTGGATTGCTCCTGTTTTAAATACTTTCTTTCCATAAATAGCCCTGTTATATTATTAAGTATAGCTAATAAGAAACCAAATGGTGCCAGCTTATACCAGGAAATATCTATATAGTTTAATACAATAGCAATTGACACAAAATTAGGTGACCACAGCAAATTAACACAAAAACCCCTTGTTAGAGCCCGATAATACAGTTTTTTGTGATAATTATGACTAGTATTACCTAAAATTTGGTGAACTAAAGGAATGCTTGCCAAGTTTAAAAGCATTCCAATACTATTAATAATAAATAAGGTAGTCAAATAAAAGCTCTTAGGTGACGTTATATATTTCTTTGTTAGACTTGAAATAATTGAATTGAAATTGTCGTAATCAAAAATGACACTTAAAAGGGGAACCGTCAATATTAAACTTATTAAACCAGCATTATCTGTAAATCCTCTTATTACATCTTCGATATTGGCCTTATTATAAATCATTAATGCTGATCCTAATACAAATAACCCTAGTGCTAAATATTTATTGTATTCTTTTAAATTAGGGAAAGATGTGATTAAAATCAGAATGACAATAGGTAGCATTACGGTTTTTAAAATACTATACGGGAAAAATGCATGAAGTAAAAACAATACAATATACCCTAAGAAAAGAATCTGCTTGTTATTATCCATTATGTTCAAAAATTTCATCAAATAATTACCCCACAAATAAACCCTACCTCGTTAAGGCAGGGTTTATCATTTATTAGCTTTTAAAGGCTTCTAATGTATTTTGCATAAGCATTGCAATCGTCATTGGTCCTACCCCGCCCGGTACTGGAGTTATCCAGCTTGCTTTTTCAGCAGCAGACTCAAATTCAACATCTCCGACTAGTTTACCATTATCTAGTCTATTAATCCCCACATCTATGACAACCGCGCCAGGTTTTATCATGTCACCGGTTACAAAATTAGGTCTACCTATTGCCGCTACAACAACATCAGCTTCCAATAGTTCAGCCTTTAAATCTTTAGTGCGGGAATGGCAGATTGTAACAGTAGCATTTTCATTTAATAATAAAATACTAACAGGTTTACCTACTATATTACTTCTACCCACAACGACAGCCTTTTTACCTTTTAAGTCATAACCAATTTCTTTGATTAGCTGAATACATCCTTTAGGTGTACAGGGAACTAAGCTTTTTTCCCCCACAAATAATGCTCCAGCACTCAAAGGATGGAACCCATCAACGTCCTTATTAAAGGAGATTCTATTTATAACTTCTTTTTCGTCTAAGTGCTTTGGTAAAGGAAGTTGGACTAGAATTCCGTGAATGTTCGGGTCGTTGTTTAACTTATCAATTAAGCTTAACAATTCTTCTTGAGATGTATTTTCAGCAAGTTTATAAACCTCGGAATGGAAACCCGCTTCCTTACACGCTTTTTCTTTATGACCAACATATACCTGAGATGCAGGATCAATTCCTACTAAAATTACGGCTAAACCTGGAACCTTTCCATTAACCTTTAACTTGTCAACCTCTACTTTAATACTCTCTCTTAGCTTTTTGGCTATTTCTTTTCCATCAATTACCTTTGCAGTCATGATTAACCTCCTCATATTCACCAATGTCATACATATTTTTTTGATAACCAAACCTTAATTTAATATTCTTCTTACTAATTTAATTTCCTGCAATTTTCTTTAAATTTACTCGTTTTTTTTAAATAATGCTTTAGTAGGGGATTTTTCTAAAATATTTCGGTGTTAACATCAATTAATTGTAATTCGGCTTCCCTTTCAATATAGTTTATAACTTGGGAAATTTGTTTATTTAATATTTGAGTTCCGTTGCCTACTACTGCAATACCTATTTCTGAAACCTGCCATTCTTCCAAGCTACCTATTTCTGCTACTGAGACATTAAACTTATTTTTTAGCCTTGTAATTAAACTTTTTACGACTCTGCGCTTATCTTTTAGGGAGGCAGATGCAGGAATGAAAATTTTAATTGTAATTGCTCCAATTAGCATTGGGCAATCCCATTGTTATTATTTAGCAAAAGGTTCCATGCGGCTTCTATAGTCTTCTCTGCAGCGTCCGGTTTTTTAAGATAGGCCGCCATTTCCTTCATATGCCTTAATCTTAGCTGGTTACCGCAAAGAAAAGTCAACTCCCGCACCAAGTGCTCTTCCTTCCTCACTTTTATGGCTACACCCTTATTAATGAAGTAATCTGTATTACGGTCCTCCTGGCCCGGAAGGGGCGAAACAATAGCCATAGGAAGTTCCATAGCTAGTGCTTCTGCACAGGTTATTCCGCCCGGCTTTGTTACAATAATATCCGCGGCAGCCATCAACTCAGCGACATTGTCTATAAAACCATACACATGCAGCCGATCGTTTCTCTTTAATCCCTCTAGATTTTTCTTTAACTTTTCATTGGAACCGGTAACAACTAAAATTTGCAGTTCACTTTCATCTAGTAAATTATAGACAACTTTTTCAATCTTACCTAATCCTAATCCCCCTCCCATAACTAATACAGTTTGCAGTTGTTGACTTAAACCAAGCCTAGCTCTAACTTGGCTCTGGTCAAGCTTATTTAGAAACTGGGGTCTAATAGGTATACCAAAAGGTTTTACTTTTTCAAGGTTAGTGTTTTCCTCCAAAAAAGGGTAAACTAGGTCATCACTGGGTATAACAAAAATATCCACTAAGGGCTGAACCCAAAAGCTATGAACTGTAAAATCCGTAATACAAGCCACTAATGGCTGGCGAAATTTCTTTTTATCTTTTAAAACAGACATAATACCTACTGGAAAGGCATGGGTACAAATCAGTATATCTGGTCTAAAATCAACTAGCAGATGATCGAGTTTAGGGGACAGAAGCTTTGAAAGAATTTGTCCCATATCTACTAATCGCTCACCATCTTCAGCCTGGTCATATAAATATCCCCAAACCTTAGGTGTGAATTTAATAGTTTCCATATAACTCCCTACTACAACTCTATTTAAGATGGAGTTAATGTACTTAAAGGTATCTACGATTAAGACTTGGGAATCAGGGGATTTTTCCTTTATTTTTTGTGCCAATGCATTTGCCACACAATCATGCCCTGATCCTATTGATACAGAAAAAATAAGCACCTTAAGTGGTTCTAAAACCATCTCCGTCCTCCTATCCTTCGTTGGGAAGTTCTATACTAAATTTTGTTTTACTAATGATCTTATCACCTATATCTATTATTACCCAATAATCACCGATTGCATCAGGTATTTTATCCTGACCTGGCACTCTTTTAGTCAGTCCTAATAGTGAATAAATAATATAAAAACCAAAACTATCAGCTTCTATTTCTTTTCTTTCCTCTTTATAAATGATAGTTCCCTGATAGTCCTCCCAGCTAATGTTTACAACCACCGGTTTTTTCCCCTGGTCAAAATAACCTGCTAGTAAATGTACAAAATGTCCCTCCCCTACCGGGTATGCTAGTTTCATACTACCCAGCTGATTATCTTTATAGGTATCTGTTAATAATAGATAACTCAATACACTCTCTTCTTTGACTTGACTTATGGCAGGCACTTCGGCTTCTTCCTGGGGATTTTTATTTTCTGACTCTTCGGATTTCTTTGCTTCTGTAACTACTTCCTTTGCTACAGTAACTACTTCCTGGTCTTCCTGGTCTTCCTGTTCTTCTTTCTCTTTTTGTACTTTTTCCCCTTCAGCTTCGCTTTGTTCCTCAGCCTTTTTTTCTTGAACCTGTCCGTCATCAATGCGCTTTACCTGAAAGACTCTATCACAAGCGGATAAAGCTAAAGAAATAATAATAAGAATACTAAGTATAGTAATAATTTTCTTTATATAACTCATTTTTTCCCTCCAATCTTCTAATTATATTTAAATTCATTTTACCAGATTTAAACAAATAAAAAAACGGGCTAAGCCCGCTTAAACGCTTTTATTAAGATATTGACATAAATGATTGAGTCTGCATTTTTGACATTCCGGCCTACGGGCTTTACACACTATTCTCCCATGCCAAATTAACCAATGGTGAGCATCAGACCAGTCTTTTTCAGGTATTATTACCATTAATTGTTCTTCTGTTTGTAAAGGATTAGAACTTTGGGTCAATCCCAACCTATTGGCAACCCTAAAGACATGGGTATCAACAGCTAGTGCTGGAATATTGTATGCATTACTCAACACCACATTAGCAGTTTTCCGTCCAACCCCAGGCAGGGCAATTAGTTCTTCTCGTGTACACGGAACAATGCCGTTATACTTTTCTACCAACATTTTACTGGTCGTGACTATATTTTTACTTTTATTTTTATAAAGTCCAATGCTTTTTATTTCCTGCTCTAATTCTTCAGGAGATAATAAGCTTATTGCATTGGCATCAGGATATTTTTCAAACAGGCTTTGAGTTACCTTATTTACCTGCTTATCGGTAGACTGTGCAGATAGAATAGTTGCAATCAGAAGCTCAAAGGGGTTTTGAAAGCTTAATGCTGTTTTTACCTCCGGATAACACTCTCTTAACTTGTCTAAAATTTCCTGATAGTTCATAGATAGACTCCCTTAAGAAGTTACTAGTGACTAGTGGCTAGTGACTGGTGACTAAAAAATTAAGTGCTACAGTGCTACAGTTCTACATTCTACATTCTACATTAATCTTAGCCTTAACCTTAAAAGCAAGGAGCCTCAAGGCTCCTTGCTTTTACATACCCGCCAACACTTTAACAGAATCATTTTCAATCATCAGCATCCCGTGCTCTAGGAGATATGCTTCCGATAAATGTACTAAAGTACTGTATTCGCCTAACATTCCTAAAGAATGGTCTGTCAATCCATCTGGATTTAAAAATACTAAATAATAAACATTCCCCAATTTAAACATACTGCACTGTTCTTGATAGTCACCACTAATAAGTTTGCAAAGTTGTACTACATCTTCAAAATCTTTAAAAAGATATATAAGCTCATCACTTGCTAACTCAGCAATCTCTTCATCATCGACTTCATCATATAACTCATCACTATCTTCATCAAAATCAGTATCAAAAACGTCTTTTTCACTTTGCTTTACCTTTGTTAAGGTAATTACCAAGCTATCAGTAGTCATAGGATAAGCTTCTACCATTAATTGTGTTTCTGAGTCCACTTCAAAACCGCATTCTTCGTAAGCCTGATCCAACATCTCCTGAAAAAGCTCTTGAGCTTTAGGACTCGAAGGCATTAGATCCCATTTTTTTACATCCCGTTTCTCTAAATCTTCGCTACTAACAATTATTTGAACCTTGTCATCACTTAAACGTTTAAACTTCATTGGTAACCACCTCCATTGGAAGGGGAATGTACAACTATTATATGTGAAACATACTCAAAGTCAATAGATAATTGATATTTTTTTGATCCTAGATTGAATTTTCTATACCAATAAACCAGCTTTTTTTAATTCTTGCTGTATATTATCCAAAATGACCCGAGAAGGTGCTTCGATTGTGTGTAAATGAATCCCCTTTGTTAGTACCGATAACGGCTCCGCGCCTGAGTTGTTTAAATTCCCTATAAATTCTTCGACGTCTTCCATCTTTTCCAGCATTATATTTCCTTTGAGTTCACCATATAAAGGATGTTCAACAATTACATCGATAACTTTTCCACCCAAGGAAACTATGATCCTTAATTCTTCCTCCATACCTTGTTGATTATGTTGACAAGCAAAAACTCGAAGTAGTTTTTGAGGTGCATTAATAATATTTTTAATTAATAGATAACCCCGTGGAGTAGCAATAACGTCTTGACCTTCAGCTCGTAATAAAGCAATATCTTGGACAATGACTTGGCGGCTAACCCCTAGTGTCTCTGATAATTGACTACCTTTAGTGGGCTTAGGTGATTCCTTTAAAATATCTAAAATTATGTGCCGTCTATTTTGAGGCATAGACTTACCTCCTTACTTAGAAGATTATGCAGGAAAGTTCAATAATTTGCAAACTAAATAAACAAAAGTGCTGCATATAAATATTACCATTAAATTGACCACATTGAAATTATATGAAACTCGTTGATTAAATAATACCATATTCACAGTAAAGCAAGAAGGGGAAATATAAATCGTCGGTTCGTCGGTTCGTCTTTCGTCTATCGTCTATGGTCTATTCTAGTGACTGGTGACTAGTGACTAGTGATTAAAAAACAAGTTCTACAGTTCTATAATCTACATTCTACATTAAATATAGTTCTACATTCGTGTCCTTTGGTCTATGGTCTACCTATTTTTTTTGCTCAAAAGAATACCCTGCCAATCTATGGGCAGGGTCTTCGCCTTTACTTTTTCTCTTGAATTGCCTCTGTGGGACAGCTATCCATTCCATCTGCGGCAGATTCTTCAACATCGGAAGGGATTTCATCAACAGTTACATCAGCTTTACCATCATCATTCCAGTCATATACCTCAGGGCACAAACTGATACAAGCACCACAAGCAATACATAAATCTTGATCAACAAAAAGCTTCATTTTATGAACCACCTTTCAAAATTTTCAGTAATACAACTAATAATTTACCCAAAATTTTACTATTTAAACTTTTTTTCTTCTACGGCTTTAATTTTGCCTTCCATGGATAATTGTTTATCTCTTCTATCATCAATCCGAAGGGAGGTAGAAACCCTCTGCGCACCATCTGCAAATGGAACTTCATGCATCTTTCTAACCACTTCCAAGATTTTATCAAGAGGACCTTCAACTACCGTACTCATAGGCGTTAACTGATATTTAAGACCAGATTCATCTAAAACCTGATGACATTTAGCAACATATTTACTAATACTCGTTCCTGTACCTAATGGAACTATTGTTATCTCTGCTATAATAATTGTTGTATCCCCTTTCTTAATAATATTCATTAATATAGTTATTACAGGGCGGAAAAAGGCTTTCTAATACTAACACATAACTATTATCCTTAAGTGCTAGTCTTTCCTTATATAAAAGGTCCCAAACACTCAATCTACCAAAGATGAGTAGAGTTAATGCACCAATATCAATGGATATATGTGCTTCTTCTTTAGTAATTTGAACTACCGCTTGTCCATTATTAACAGAAATCCGAAATTTATTATTATTCCAAGGTGCCCAGTTGTCAGCAACACTGATAACTAAGTCAGCACTTATACCAGCTGGGTAGTTAATTTTAGTCAACAGGCTTTCTACGTCTACTATTCGAGCCGTTAGAAATGAGTAAAGGCTAATTCCCTCTTTTGGGTCAGCTAGGGAAAAGCAAGTTGTATCATCAAGAGGTGCAATCCATTCTAGCTTCTTAACTTGAGAACGGTGATTATAGATAAACTGAAACAAAGACATCTGGGCCTGCTGGTTACTATACGCCATTTCTCGAATAGTCATTTTATCGTCTTTTAAATAATACATTATGTAACCTTCAGCTTTTTCATCTTTCTTTAATAAATAGCTATAGCCTTTTTCTCCTTCATGCTCTTCTAGGAGAAGACGCCAATTTCTTGTATCTCTTACAATAAACCCGTGTTTATTACTTACAAATTCCTGGTATACTTCATTAAACTCTAAAATATTATCGGTACCCTTTATAGCTAGAAAATCCCCATAAGTTATTGTAACCGGTTTAAGGTCATCTAAATTCAAATCGTATTTGTAATGATGATAGCAAAATTCAAACTGATATGGATAGTAAAAGCTGGCTTTAAAGGGCATCAAAAGACTAATAGCATGACCTCTCCGCCGCAACTCCGCTAATGACTCTACCAAAAGCTTACCAACAGTCCCAGCCCGTCTTGCTTCAGGGAAACTGGCAACACCCACTATATAGGATGTAGGCAAAACCTGCCCCCGCAAATAAACGTTATAAGGAATGAGCTGTAGGGAAGACAGTAATCTATCTTTTTCAAAAGCCCCTAGGGTATTTTCACCTTGATAGTATTCCCGAAAATACCAGCTAAAAAATGGCTCGTGATTTTCAAAACAATATGCCCAAAGGCTTTTTACCTGTTCTAAATCTTGAATAGTAGTCAAACGGATATCCATTAGTTCACCTCAATGTAAGTTTCATTTTATCTCGGCTTTGTATTTTTCTATCATTTTAAAAGGGTAATATGAAAGTTTACTTTTTCTTAACCCTTCAATACCCATATCTTCTTCTCGATTAACATATTTCATCTGTGACCAATTATTCTTTAAATATTCCTGATTAATAACCTGATAAATCCCATTGATATCACTATTGGCTTTTTCCGCATGGATTAAAACAGTATCCTCATTTAAAGCCTCACCAAAAGTAAATGCCTCAACATTGTTATTGATTAAAACAACTCCCCCAATATAATCTAATTGGGAAAATGCTTGAAAAGCATCAATAATCGCATCTCTCTCACACACAAGACTTTCATCCTCTTCACAGCCTTTTTTTATGCACCAGTCTTTTAACTTTATTATGCATTGCTCTATTAAATCCTCAGTTAAGGGTACATACTGATAACCAGGATACTCCTTTTCAAACCTTTTAATGTGATTTCTTTTACGATGATACTTTCTACCAGCTAGACTTATTAAGTCCTCTGATAGATACACATAATCAAAAACGTCAGGTTCTTCAGTAAAAGTGAATTTCCGGGGATAAATATCCTCTAAACTACCTTTCATCTTTTGAGAGACTGCTCGCATCATAAAGGGCAGATTGTTTTCCTTAAAATACTCTATTAATTGGTCAACTGCCACTTCTATCCCCTGGTCAGTAGCTCCATATGGTGGCAATACAAAATTCATATCTTTCAATCTACCTTTCACACAAAGGAAGTTTTCAATAGTCACCCATTGGACATTATAGCATTCCTGCCACATATATAAATTAATAAAAGTGCTTTCTGAACCCTCATAACGCCTCTGGCGAAAAAATTTATTAAACAAAGCTTCATCTTCTAGACTAACTGGTTGAAATTTCAACATAAAATAAGCGACCCCTTTTGAATATTTAATATATAGATAAATAATATATACCCTTAAAGTATACTCTAGAACAATTTACCCTAAAATTTATAATAACACATTTTTATCCATTTCTATAGTGCTAAAATCTTCAGTACTACTGTGATACAGTAAAGATTACACTTCACTTTCGTTCCGTTAGATTAAGATTTCGCTACATTTCATTCCGTTAGATTATTTTTAGTACATCTATACATCTAGCGAAGCGGAATCTTAATCTTAATCT
>JUEF01000108.1 GCA_000802045.1 Peptococcaceae bacterium BICA1-8 | reverse complement strand
TTAATCTAGCGAAGCGGAATCTTAATCTAACAAAGTGAAACCTGCCTTTCTCGGTTCTTCTTAACCTTAACCTAGCGGAGCGAAACCTTAACCTTATTTCTCCTGCCTCTTGCCTCCTGTTTCTTGCTTCCTGTATAATAAATAAGGCATAGCTTAATTTATTTGGAGGTTGTTGAGGTGGAAAAATTACTTAAAGAACTTTTAGAGGCTAACCGTCATCAGCGGCATGACTTTCTCAATCATCTTCAGGTTATCTGGGGATTTATAAAAATAAAAAGAGAAGAAAAAGCTATTGAGTATTTGCAGGAGGTTACAGACTATTTGCAGGGGTTACGGGATTTAAATAAAATTAGCCATATTGAATTAGTTGCTGATATTTCGGCTAAAATATTAAGCTTAGGTTTAAATAAGGGGTTTAAAATTTGTGTGCCTGAGGTATGGGATATTGAGGATGAAAATATTCCAAAGGTTAGAGATTTTCTAAATGAGTTTTGGGATAAACTAGTGAAAGAAGTTTTGATGGAAAATGCAATTGTTACGCTAACCCTTAATGAAGGTAAGATTGTTTTAGATGTAAATAATGTAAACGGTGAATTTCCTTGGCAGATATTTAGTTCAATAGGAGATAAATACGAAATAAGAAGTTTAGCTGAAGATAGAAAACTTATATATTTTGTTTGAAAGGTGATTTGAAAAATGTTTTATGATTATGCAAAAATTAATGTAAAAGCCGGTGATGGCGGTAATGGAATGGTGGCATTTCGCAGAGAGAAATATGTGCCTTATGGTGGTCCTGCCGGTGGTGACGGAGGAAAGGGCGGCAGCATTGTTTTAGAGGCTGATGAGGGCCTAAGAACTTTGGTGGATTTTAGATATAGAGCACACTATAAAGGTGACCGAGGCGAGCATGGACAGGCTAAAAACATGCATGGCAGAAATTCTGAAGATAAAGTTTTAAGAGTTCCAGTAGGGACTATTGTAAAGGATAGTGAATCTGAGAGGATAATTGCTGACCTCAGTAAAACAGGCCAGAGGGTAGTTGTAGCAAAAGGCGGAAGAGGCGGTCGGGGTAATTCTCGCTTTGTAAGCTCAACTCATAGAACCCCAACCTTGGCTGAAAATGGTGATGCGGGTGAGGAAAGCTGGATTATTCTCGAGTTGAAGCTTTTAGCTGATGTCGGACTGGTAGGTTTTCCTAATGTAGGCAAATCAACAATGATTTCACGAGTTTCAGCAGCAAAGCCTAAAATAGCAGATTATCATTTTACTACAATAACTCCTAATTTAGGACTTGTAAGGGTTGATGAAGGACGAAGCTTTGTCATGGCAGATATTCCAGGGCTTATTGAAGGTGCGGCAGAGGGAGCCGGGTTAGGGCATAGGTTTTTACGGCATACCGAACGAACCAAAGTATTAGTGCATGTACTTGATATATCGGGCTCAGAGGCTAGGGACCCTTTAGAGGATTTCCGCATAGTTAATAATGAACTAAAAAAATACAGTCAGTATTTGGTAGATAGACCAATGGTAATTGTAGCAAATAAAATAGATTTACCTGAAGCTGAAAATAATTTAAAATTATTAATGGAGGAGTTGAAGGATTACGAAATCTTTCCTGTCTCCGCTGTTACGGGTCAAGGTTTACAACCCCTTATTTATAGGCTAGCAGATATTCTGGATGAAGTTGAAAGTGTTCCTGAGGTGCCACCGCTAGAAGAGGAACAACTGCGGATGGTAAAGCTTGACGATAAGCCAAAATTCTATATAGAACAAGAAGATGGAGTCTTTACGGTTAGCGGCGCTGAGATTGATAAGCATTGGACTAGAACTAACTTTGATAATGAGCAAGCTGAAAGGAGATTTCTGCAGATTATAGACTCTATGGGCGTTATTAAAGCACTACGGGAACAAGGAGCTAAGGATGGTGATGTAATTCGGATTAAGACTCTGGAATTTGATTTTGTAGATTAGTATTACCTACCTTAAAGGAAACTTACTTCAGGGGGAGTTTTGACTTCATCTGAAGTCTAGTTGACTTATCCAGGGGCTTAGCGCCACTTATTTCACTAAAATTTGATGCTGGAGTTTAGTGGCGGTTAGTCATCGGGCAAATTTTTTGGAGGAGGAGTCAGTACGGCCATGGAATGTATTGGCTGTGGCAACTGTCAACAGGGTGAAGCCACGTATTATTGTGTAATGCGTAATGGATTTGTTATCATGGAGCAATATATACCCAGGGAGAAGACTAAGACTTCTAACTGGAAAAAGGGTGGTCCACAGTACGAAAAACACCGCCGTTCCCGTCGGGAACTGGAAAAAATAGGGTAAATGATCAAAAGAGCTGGTTTTAGCAAACTAGCTCTTTTTTAAGTTCAGCCACAGATGAACACTGATAAACAAAAATGACAACTTCTTGAAAAGGTTTAGAAATTGTCACTAAAGCATTCCTGTCATCCTGAGCGATAGCGAAGGATCTTATGTAGTGAATAATATCTAGATCCTTCGGTCGTACCTCCCTCAGGATGACACAGCAACAATCAGTAGCTTTCTTAGCAATGGCAATCTTAGCATGTATTATAGTGGAAACCTCAAAAACCTTGTTACTTTGGGTGTATTTTTGTCACAAAATAGTCGGCCGACGTGTCTTATTCTTAGGGTTGAATTAAAAGCGCATTAGGCTATAACGAAAGACGAGTGACGAATCGACGAGTCGACGAATAAACAGCTTTCCAGTTTTATTGTTTAACTAGAGCATCCGGGTGTGTATTTAATTTCCATTTAAGAATATTGGAGTCAATCTCCCAGGTAGCTTCACCTGAATTATTGAGGTAGCTTATATGTGCCAAGGTAGCAGCTTGGATCAGAAAATATTGGCCGGGATTATTAATGTTTATTTTGAGGGAATTCAATAGCTTGGCTACTATTTCTCCAGTAGTTGCCGGCAAGAACCCTCTCACTTTATTTGTGATGCTGTATAGATATTGTCTGTTGGCAACGGTTAAGTCATTAATGTTAGTTACCACTTCGCCGTGAGCCGGGAGATAGTAAGAACACTTAAAGGTTTCTAGATAATCCAGGGTTTTTAACTGTAAATCAATATCAACAAAATAAGGTACTCCGTGTTTTTGTAAGACCTGGGGACCAAAGGCTGCATCAGCCAGGTACAGAATATCTTCAAAAAAAACTCCAATTTGTCCCATTGTATGACCTGGTAATGCAACTATTTCCAGATTTCTATCGTATATAGTTAAGGGGCCTGTTTCTAGGTATTGATCAACAACTACAGGAGCACCCTGTAAAAATTTATTCTTTAGTTCATTTATGGGGTGAGCTCCGCCAAACAGATAAAAGGGTTCATAACTGGGGTGCTCCATAATAATTCCTTCTATCTTAGGAGCTAATACCTTTGCCTGAAAAGAGTCCTTAAGATATTGAGAGCCGCTGAAATGGTCAGCATGGGCATGGGTATTGATAATATGGGTAAGCTGCCAGCCCTTCTCCTTTAAATTTTTTTCGATGCTTTTAGCAGTTTGCTTATCTATCCCGGTATCAATCAAAATTGCATTATTATTGATTGCTATTACTCCGATATTCACAGCACTCTTTAAATAATAACAGTCATCCTTTAAATGCATTAATTCCATACATTCTCCTCCTTATATATTAGTATCACATTTTTTAAGATTAAGTTTTTTCTGGGCACTGGACACTGGTCCCTGGGCACGCATCTAGTTTTAGCCCCATTATTCTTCTATTATACTAAATTTTTTACTGTTTACAAAGATTACCTGTTGGAGTTATTATGAATGATAAGTTAAGAAAAACGTAACAATACAATATTTAATTTCCTAAGGAGGTCATATGCAAAAGGTTATCACTATATTTAAAACCCATAAGAAAAAAACTGTGGGCCTCATTATTGCTGCTCTGTTAATATTGGGAACTAATCAAGTACTGGGCAATCGAGATAATAAGCCGATCGCCGTTGTCACAGGGAAGGTAATTGAAGATAAATTTGAGCAATCAGTTTTTGCTACTGGCACCATAGAGGTTAAAGACCAAAAGGAGATTTTTGCAAAAGTATCTTCTCCTATCCTAGAAATTGCGGTAGAAGCAGGGCAAAAAGTTAAAGCAGGACAGGTTATTTTAAGACAAGAAGCAGATGACTTAGTATTAAGAGCTGCTGAAGCTCAAGCGGCCTTCGATGCCCGACAGTCGGAGTTAATTTCTCTGCAATCCAATCTGAAAACCGGGCAAAGTGAATTAATGCTAGTTACTAAAGATTATGAGCGCAAGAAAGCCTTATATGAGATGGGGGCCGTTAGCCTGCAAGAATTAGAGCTAGCGGAAAAGAGTATTCTCCTAGAGGAAGAAAAGGTTAGATTGCTAAATGAAGCAAGGATTCCATTACTAAAAGCTCAAATTGCTGAAGCACAGATCGCTTTAGAAAGGACTAAAGATGCTCTAAACAAGGCTGTTGTTACAAGTCCTATAGAGGGAACAATATTAAGTCTGCCTGTAAAGGAAAACCATCCTGTCCAGATGGGGACCCTATTAGCTAGTGTTGGCAATTTACTTGAGTTGCAAATAGAAACTGGTATAAACGAGGTAGATGCTGCCGATTTACAGATAGGTAATGAAGTGGAAATTACTAGTGAGGGAGTGCTTGCGGAGCCTTCTCGAGGGATAATTGAATATATTGCTCCAATTGCTCAACTAGAAAGGACTTCTCAGGGTGACCAGACCCAAGTAAAAGTCAGGGTGAGCGTAGAGGCTAAAGAGGACTTCAAACTAAAGCCTGGTTATAGTGTGAATATGAAAATAATCTTAATTGAAAAGGATAAAGCTGTTCTTGTCCCTTATGAGGCAGTAACCCAAAGGGATGGGAAAGATATTGTATTTTGTGTAGATAATGAAGGCAAGGTTATTGCAAAAGAAATTGAGCTAGGATTAAGCAGTGCCCTATTTTTTGAAGTTATTTCAGGGGTAAGTGCGGATGATAAGGTAGTACTAAATCCCACCGAGGAGATTAATGATGGAGTTAGGGTGAAGGTTAATGATAAAAATTAATAACCTTGTCAAGGTTTATCAGTCGGAAAAAATAGCGGTAACTGCCTTAAAGGGGATAACCTTTTCTGTGCCTGCAAGGAGCTTTATTTCAATAATGGGTCCATCGGGGTCTGGAAAATCAACCTTAATGAATATTATCGGGTGTCTAGACCGCCCTACCTCTGGTCAATATATTCTTGACGGATTGGATGTTTCTAGCCTTGATAATAAAGAGTTGGCAAGGGTGCGCAATAAAAAGATTGGTTTTGTTTTTCAAACCTTTAACCTTTTGCCTAGATTAACATGTCTAAGAAATGTGGAGCTGCCTATGATTTATGCTGGAGTTCCGCAAAAGGAAAGAAAAACACGGGCTTTATTAGCTCTAGAGAGGGTAGGCTTAGGTGACAGAGTTAATCACCGCCCTAATGAGATATCTGGGGGACAAAAGCAAAGAGTAGCTATTGCTCGGGCTTTAGTCAACGAGCCGGCAATAATCCTGGCTGATGAACCAACGGGGAACTTAGATACCAAGTCAGGAGAAGAGGTTATGGCAATTTTCCAGGATCTGAATCGTGAAGGGGTCACTATAGTCCTCGTTACCCATGAAAAAGAGATCGCTGATCACTCTAACCGAATTATTCAATTCCGTGATGGTCTTTTGGTGCAGGATGGAGGAGTTGAAAGTCCTCTTGATGCTCGGGATATGTTGGCACGCCTAACTAGGGACGAAGAGGTGAGCAATTATGAATATTAAAGAAAGTATAATTGTTGCCTTAGAAGGAGTCTGGGTTAATAAAATGCGCTCAGCATTAACTATGCTGGGTATAATTATCGGGGTAGCGGCAGTTATTGCTGTTGTAGCTATCGGTCAAGGCGGGCAGGCTGCAGTAATGACATCTCTTGAGAAGATAGGTACCAATTTATTTATGGTTTATGCTAGAAGTAACGATAGTAATACCGTAACCACGGCGGATTTAATAACTGTTCAGGATGTGGAGGTAATTAGAAATTCCACTACAGCTATCAAATACATTTCCCCAGTCCAGAACAGGACTATCCCCCTTAAACATGGCAAGCAAAATAAAAGAGCGAATACTTATGGGATTTGGCCTGATTATAAATATATCAGAAATATCGAAATGGAAAAAGGCAGGTTTATTACTGAGGCTGATGAGAAGGCAGGTCGCCGGGTGGTAGTCATCGATAGCGAACTTGCTCAGCACTTTTTTGGTCATCAGGACCCTCTCTTGAAGCAGATTGACCTTCTCGGGATATCTGTTACAGTCATAGGTGTTACTAAAAGTGATAAAAACTTTATCATGGGACCTAATCAAACCCCCAATGCTTATGTACCCTTTTCTGCTTTTACCAGCGCTATCCGCTGGAACTATGTGGGATATATTGAGGCCAGTGCCGTTAGTAAAGAAGCAACAGATACAGCCATAGAGCAGACCAAGAGAATACTGCATCACAGACACCGCAATGCAGATAAATACAATGCAAATAGCCTGCTGAAAGAGATGGAACAGGCCAATCAGATTATGGCAATTTTACAGCTAATTGTCGGTTCGATTGCTGGAATTTCCCTGTTTGTAGGGGGGATAGGAGTAATGAACATCATGCTGGTTTCAGTTACAGAGCGGACTAGGGAAATTGGGATAAGAAAAGCTTTAGGAGCTCAGTATAGAGATATTATGATTCAATTTTTGATTGAAGCTGTTGTAATTTGCTTAATAGGTGGAGCCATAGGGACCTTTTTGGGAGTAGGCGGTTCTTTAATTGTAGCGAAAATAGCAAACTGGCCTCCTTTAGTTTCACCGCTGACTATTATGGTTGCTTTCATTTTCTCAGCAGCTATCGGTATATTTTTTGGCATCTATCCGGCCAATAAAGCAGCGAAGTTAGATCCTATTGAGGCACTGAGGTATGAATAATGATAGAGGTTAAGGTTAAGGTTGAGATAGAGATTAGAGATTTGCTTCGCTGGATTCAACTAAAGAAACCTAGCGGAATGAAATGTAGTGAAATCTTAATCTAACGGAGTGAAATCTAAATACTTTTGTACTATTTTGATTAACTTATGCTATACTATTAATACTATACCCTCAAGGAGGTGGAATACTAGGGCTAATTATAGCGCTAGTACTTAGATGTTAAGTGGTAAACAGAGGCGTTTTTTAAGGGCCTTAGGAAATGCATTAGACCCTATAGTTCAGATTGGCAAAGCAGGAGTAACTGAAAGTGTTATTTTTTCTCTTAATGAAGCTTTAACTGCTCGGGAACTTGTCAAAGCCAGGGTACTAAAGAACTGTCTGGAAGAAACGAAAGATGTAGCTCAAGAGCTAACAGATGGGACGGGTTCCAATCTGGTCCAGATTATAGGTCGTAATATTATTCTGTATCGTCCTTCGGAAGATAAACCGTTGATAGAATTACCTAAATAGATATGAGTAATGTTAATGGCCGATAGCCTTAGTATTTTTACTAATGACTATTGGCTATTCTCTATTGTTAATCAATTACTTTTGAAAGCCTGGTGAAGTAACATGTTGGAACGGGAAAACTATAAAGCATTGATAACTAATGCCCGCCGGATAGTGATTAAGGTGGGCACGAGCACACTTACCCATTGTACGGGCAAGCTTAATCTGCAGCTTATTGAAAAACTTGTTAGACAGTTAACGGATTTGCGCTATCAGGACAAACAGGTTTTATTGGTTACTTCAGGGGCAGTGGGGGCAGGTATGGGCAAATTAGGATTGCAAGAAAAGCCTAAAACCATGCCGGAAAAACAAGCGGCTGCAGCAGTAGGGCAGGGCATATTGATGCATATTTATGAAAAGTTATTTTCCGAATATGGCCAGATTGTGGCGCAGCTTTTGTTAACCCGTCCAGATCTAGCTGATCGGAGACGCTTTTTGAATGCCAGAAATACCCTCTTGACCCTTTTAAACAAAGAGGTAGTTCCAATTATTAATGAAAATGATACTGTTGTTGTCGAAGAGCTAAGATTTGGTGATAATGATACCTTAGGAGCATTAGTAGCAGGGTTGGTAGATGCGGACTTGCTAATCTTGTTATCTGATATTGATGGTTTATACACTGGTGATCCGAGAAAGGATGAAAACGCCCGACTAATCCCCGTAGTTGAAGAAATTACGACAGAAATTCAGGGTTTAGCTGGGAGCGAAGGAAGTAAGTTTGGCAGCGGGGGAATGGCTACCAAAATATCTGCAGCGAAAATTGCCATAAATGCCGGTATTCCTATGGTTATCGCCAATGGTAGTCAACCTGATATTCTCAGGGAAATATTAATGGGTACTCAGTTAGGAACCCTGTTTATCCCCAGAGATGTAAAGCCCCATGCTCGAAAAAATTGGATTGCCTTTGGTTCTAATATTCAAGGGAAACTTTGGGTTGATGATGGAGCCCGCAAAGCCATTTTAACAAATGGGAAAAGTCTTTTACCTAGTGGCATATTTAAAAGTGAAGGGATCTTTACCTCTGGTCATGTGGTAAGTATTGTGGATTCAGAGGGTGTAGAGTTTGCTCGGGGTATTGTTAACTATAATGCTCAAGAATTAGAAAAAATTAAAGGAATTCAGTGCAAAGAAATCGTAAATATATTAGGATATAAAGATTATGATGAAGTAATCCATCGGGATAACTTAGCGGTAAGGATCTGAAAGGTGGGATTATTGTGATATTAGAGCTAAAAGAAAAGGGACAGTTAGCTAAAGAGGCGGCATACCATTTAGGATTAGTAGATACTACAGTGAAAGATAAGGCCCTGATTAAAATGGCTGATGACTTAGAAGCTAGATGTGGAGAGATATTAGCAGCAAATGCTCTTGATATGCAAAAGGCCAAGGAAAAGGATTTTTCTAAAGCATTTCTGGATCGATTGTTATTAACTGAAAACAGGGTTAAGGAGATGGCTGCGGGCTTAAGAGCTATTACCAAGCTTAGCGACCCAGTTGGTGAAGTTGATTCCATGTGGACAACAGCCCATGGATTACAAATAGGCAAGATGCGAGTGCCTTTAGGTGTAATCGGTATTATCTATGAAGCCAGACCTAATGTTACAGTTGATGCTGCCGGGTTATGTCTAAAATCGGGTAATGCGGTAATTCTAAGAGGAAGCTCTGATGCCATTAATTCTAATATAAAGATTACGGAAATTATTAGTAAGAGTGTGGAGGATGCAGGGCTTCCTAAGGGCTCTATCCAACTGATTGAAGATACTAGCCGTGAAGTAGCCAATCAGATGCTAAAACTAAATGAATATCTGGATGTCTTAATTCCCCGTGGTGGTGCAGGGTTAATTAAAACGGTAGTTGAAAATGCCACTGTTCCCGTTATAGAAACAGGAGTTGGTAATTGTCATGTCTATGTGGAATGTGATGCAGATTTGGACATGGCGGAGAAAATAATTATTAATGCTAAAACTCACAGACCTGGTGTTTGTAATGCTGCAGAAACTTTATTAGTTCATCAGGATATTGCGGATAAATTCCTGCCTATTGTTGGCGAAAAACTTATGGCTTTAGGTGTAGAAATACGTTGTTGCCCTTTAGCTCAGCAATTAATTCCCGGTAGTAAAGTTGCTGATGAAAAAGATTTCGCTGAAGAGTTTTTAGATTTAATTCTTGCTGTTAAGGTTGTGGAGGATATGACCGAGGCGTTGGTTCACATCAGAAAGTATGGTACTAAACACTCGGAAGCAATAGTTACAAATGACTATAAGAAAGCAAGGCTTTTCCAACGGGCGGTAGATGCTGCTGCAGTATATGTTAATGCATCCACTAGGTTTACTGACGGCTTCCAGTTCGGCTATGGTGCTGAAATTGGAATAAGTACTCAAAAACTTCATGCTCGAGGGCCTATGGGATTAAAAGAGCTGACAAGCTATAAATATGTAGTATCTGGAGATGGACAGGTTAGAGACTAAAACGTCTATTCGTCGGTCCGTCTGCTCGTCTACTCGTCTTAATAAATAGACGAAAAGACGAAAAGACGAATAAGCGAATAGACGCATTGACGACTAGACGAACAAAGGTGTGATAAGATGAGTTTACCCAGAAAGGCTATAGGGATTATGGGAGGAACCTTTGACCCTATTCATTACGGACATTTGGTTACTGCGGAAGCGGTAAGAAGTGAATTTGACTTAGAAAAGGTTTATTTTGTACCTTCTGGTAACCCACCTCATAAAGACCCTAATTTGGTAACAGATTCACAGCACCGCTATTTGATGACTTTTTTATCAATTACTACCAATAAATATTTTGAGATGTCACCAATGGAAATTAACAGAACGGGGAAATCCTATGCTTATGATACTGTTAAGGTCTTTAGAGAAAATTTTCCAGAACATGGTATATACTTTATTACAGGTGCCGATGCTATTAAGGAAATTTTAACCTGGCATAGGGTAGAAGAATTACTGGATATTTGTTACTTTGTAGCGGCAACTCGACCAGGTTATGACCTGGATGATCTACAACAGGAAGAGTTAAAGGTGCTGCCTGAAGAGTATTTGAAAAGGATAAAGATTATTGAGGTTCCCGCTATGGCTATATCATCTACTGAGATTAAGAAGCGGGTTAAAGAAAAGAAACCAATAAAGTATCTTCTCCCGGAAGCAGTAGAACAGTATATTTATAAGAACGAGCTTTATAGTAGTAGACAAATAGATGAGTGGGCAAGTGGGCAAGTGGGCGAGAGTTGAGGCTAAGGCTGAGGCTAAGATTAAGATTTCGCTGCGCTAGTTATAACTTTTCCCGGCACAGAACACAGGTCACTGGGCACTAGTTCAAAAAAAGTTTCCCCAAACTCAGCTCCCATAATTTTTTTTGAATGTGAAAGAGGTAGTAAGATGGAGGAATACACAGCTCTTATTAAAAAAAGACTGAGTAAAAATAGGTATGAGCATTCTCTAGGGGTAGCGCAAACAGCACGGAATCTGGCATTAAGCTACGAAGTTGATCCTGAGCAGGCATACTTAGCGGGAATTTTGCATGATTATGCTAAAGAATTGTCTAATCAGGAGTTATTGGAACTTGGGAAAATGTACGACTTAATTCTGGATGATGCTGAAATTAGAGAACCTGCGCTTTTACATGGCCCTGTTGGAGCGGTTTTACTTCAGAAAGAATTGGGTATTAATAATAGTGAAATCTTAGCTGCCATAAGGTATCATACAACGGGCTGTGGGAACATGAATAAATTAACCCAAATTATTTATATTTCCGACTATATAGAGCCCAATCGAAGTTTTCCAGGTGTTGAGATTTTAAGGGAAATTACTTATAATAATCTGTCCCAAGGAGTCTTGCGAGGTCTAAACCAAACCATTAAATATATAGTTGATAATAATCAACTGCTCCACTTTTTAAGTGTTGAAGCTAGAAATTGGCTGATAATGAGTGAGCGAGTGAGCGAGTGTGCGAGTGGGAGAGAAAATTATCTTTAGGTCGATCTGCATGTCGGTGTCATCGACTATGGTTATAAAGCTTTTGCTGGGCACTGAGACACTGAGCACTGGACACGAATTACTTGTTGTAGTGACTAGTCACCAGTCACTAACAACTAACAACTAACAACTAACAACTAACAACTAACAACTAACAACTAACAACTAACAACTAACAACTAACAACTAACAACTAACAACTAACAACTAACAAC
>JUEF01000107.1 GCA_000802045.1 Peptococcaceae bacterium BICA1-8 | reverse complement strand
TCTAGCGAAGCGGAATCTTAATCTTAATCTTAATCTCAGCCTTAACCTCAGCCTCAGCCTTAATTATCCTTTTCTCGCCCACTAATAGACTAAGTAAAAAACCTGCTCAAACAAGCAGGTTTTTTACTTAATGTTGTGGATGAACTTCCATATTTTCTTCGCATTGTACTTGACAGGCTAGACGGTAACCCATTTTGATATCATGCTCACTTAAGAGTTGCTTTTCGCTTTGACTTACTGCTTGATTTTCATCACCCAAAATTCTCACCTTACAGGTACCACAAGAGCCCTGTCCATTACAAGTATGCTGAATGTGCATACCATTAGCAAGGGCCGCTTGTAAGACATTTTGATTTTCCTGAACCTCAACATTACTTCCAGGTATGAAACTCATTTTCATAAGGAGTACCTCCTCTAACTTTATTTAGATAATAACTATACAATTCTTAGTTTTTCTTTTAGCCACCTTATTTTATACATGTTCTATATCTTCTATGTTTAAATACTTTATAATCAGTGTATAAATAAGGAAAGATAAGTAACACAAATTCATTAACAGGTGTTCCTTAAATAATTGGAGGTAAAATATGAACACGGATAAAAATTTAAAGGAAGCTTTTGCAGGAGAATCCCAAGCTAACCGAAAATATTTAGCTTTTGCTAAAAAAGCTGAGGAAGATGGCTTCGAAGGCGCTGCAAAGCTGTTTAGAGCTGCTGCTGAAGCTGAAACAATTCATGCCCATAGCCATCTAAAGGCTTTAAACGGCGTCAAATCCACTGCGGAAAATTTAAAAGAAGGTATAACTGGTGAAACCTTTGAATTCGAAAATATGTATCCACCCATGATTGAAGAAGCAAAAAAAGAAGGGCGCAGTGATGCACAAAGAAGTTTTCATTTTGCTAGTGCCGCTGAAAAGGTTCATGCTAGCCTATATAAAGACGCCTTAGAAAACCTTGATAAAAAAGAAGTTGTCGATTACTTCCTTTGCCCCGTTTGTGGAAATGTTGAAAAGAACTTAGCTCCCGAAAAATGTTCTATCTGCGGCGCTAAAAAACAAGTGTTTATAAAATATTAAGAAAAAACCAGCCATAATGAAAATGGCTGGTTTTTTTACTTGAAAATCCTTTTTCAAGTAGCTGTATTTTTTTCAAGTAACTTTCATATCCTATCTTTATAATATTTTTCTAGGAGGTTACAAATGTTTGGTACCTCTTTTTGGCTGATTATGATCACGGGGTTTGCCTTTTTTATGTTTATTATTGTACCTCCTCATCGAATAATTGAGTTGCTGACTTTTGGTATTGTGTTCGGTTTTCTGCTTGGAAATATAATCCTTTATACAGGGACTACCCTATTACCCTTATTCAATGTAAATGATAATTTATTGCCTTTTTATAATTGGGGGTTATCTATTCCCATAGCTTGGCTAATGACTGTTATTGTTTTTGCCTACTATTTACCAAAGATTGTCGATACCAGAGCTGGTCTATATTTATATATATTATTTTGGGCTGGTGGGACAACCTTTATGTATCTAGTCTTAAAATATTTGGGCTATTGGCAGGACGTAAACTGGAATCCTCTATTTAATACAATTTTGGCAACCTCTACCCATACCATAATGGCCTTTTACCTTTATCGAACTAAATACATTACAAAATACCGCAAAACCCATAAACCAAAAAATAGTTTATTTGACGAGCTTAGGGAACGTAATTAAATAACTCGTTGCGGCTAAAAATTCATAAAATTATTTCTTTTCAGCTCGTAGACGCTCGATACCTATATATAATAAATATATTTGAATAATAACGATTATCCAAATCATTATGGTCTTAGGTGTCTCGGGCAAAGGGGACTTGGCAATTACGCCGGGAACCCAAACAGTAGCAATAGCAATCCATAAGGGATTAATCTTCAGGTTTTTCACTGTTTTTCCTCCCACTCTAATTCACTTAAAACCTCAAACCCTTTTTCACACAGTAATTTAAAAGCAACTCCTGTTTTTCCGCACGAGGGACTCTTAGATTTTAAGATTATAAGACTAGGATTAACTAGTTCAGCTATTTTCAAAACCTCATTGGCTCCTTGGATAAAATTTATTGTAACATCCTCTCCCTTAGGTGTAAGCACCTTTTCTGTTCCCGCTAATACATATGTACCAGATTGAATATTTACAGGCTCCCGAGGAGTACTCAAACCACCTAATTGTTCAGGACAAAGGGGAATGGCCTCACCCTTAGCAACTAGCTCTATAACCCGAGGACTTATTTTACTTTTACCATCATAACGGCAATTAATTCCAGCTAAACATGCGCTAACTATAATCATATTACACACCTTATAGAAAAATTTACTACTATTATAATAATTGCATTTTTGCCCACTGTCCAGTAAAAAACCAGGCATAGCCTGGTTTAAAACTTAAGAATATCAATTACATTAAGGGGCGGCTGGGCTGGGAGATGTCTTGTATAGCCTGACCTGCTTCATCTACAAAAATATTATTTGTTGCAAGGTCACCAATGGAAACAATGCCAGAAAGTTTATTGTTTTCTACTATTGGAAGCCTTCTAATCTGGTGTTCAGCCATGATCTTTGCTGCCTCTTCTGCATCCATTTCAGGTCTTCCTAATGTCAGTCCTGTAGACATTACAGCATTAACATCTAACTGTTTTGGGTCCCTCGCTTCTGCAACAACTCTGATAACAATATCTCTATCAGTTAAGATACCCTTTACTTGTTTATTATTGTCACAGACAGGAATACAACCTACATTTCTTTTTTGCATTATTTTTGCCGCTTCAATAATTGGGTCTTGCGGTGATACAGCTGACACATCTTTAGTCATAATTTCCCTTAGTTTCATTTATAAAACACCATCCTTTTTATATTAGTGGCTAGTTACTAGAAGTTAGACGTTAGAGGTTAGATGTTAGAAATAACATCCATTGTAAAATAAATTAACAACTAGTAACTATTTGGAATACAGTGGTTAAAATTCTGGAAGGTTATCCAGGTTATTTTCTGCAACTTGGTCAGGGTAAGTTCTTAAATATTGTCTACCATTTCGGTCAATTACCTGAATACCTGATAAATTACCACTTTCCACCTGCATTACTGCCTGCTCTAACCGGTAGACACGGCCTTGGTCTGTTTTAACTGAAAGGATATTGCCATCAGGATCTTTATTTACAGCAACAACTTTTTCTTTCATAATTAACCCTCCGCAAATTAATATGTGTAACTTATTAAAAATCTATTCTTCTTACTTAGTTTCCCTTTATTTCACAGTCATTATTCTAGATAATATTAGGAAAAATAATAAAGGCTAAGATTGATATTAAGATTAAGAATTAAGATTCCGCTACGCTAGAATTTTTTAAAAAAATCTAACGGAATGAAATGTAGTGAAATCTTAATCTAACGAAGTGAAGTCTTACCTTCCTATCTATTTCAACTTTAAATTACTATTTTAGGAGGTGAATTTAATGGAAAAAAATGTTGGCGATGTGGATGCTTTAATAAGAATTTGGGGTGGCTTATTTATGCTAGGTATAGGCATTAATAGGGATTCCTATTCCATGATGGCTATAGGCTCCGGAAAAGTAGCTGAAGGTGTAACAAGATTTTGCCCAATGCTTTATTTCTTGGGTATATCTACAAAAGAAGATGAAACTGCTGAACCCCAGCCAGTGAGAGAAGAAAGAAGAATGCAGACACCAGTTGGACAATATGAAACATAATAAAGAGAAAGACCTGCTTTTTTGGCAGGTCTTTCTTGCTACAGTTCTACAGTGCTACAGAAAAAGATTACACTCCACATTCGTTCCGTTAGATTAAGATTCCGCTTCGCTAGATTAAGAAAACAATCATAACAAACATGTCTAATTTTTATCTATTTTTTGTGCTATTTCTTTTAAGCTCGTATCTATAGAGGCAATCTTTATAAGGAAAAATATAAAACCGCCCACAACTAATGCCATTATAGCAAAATTAAATAATATAAATATCCCCGAAAAACCCATCCACCCTGGATTCATATAATCCACTTTCACACCTACTTTCCAAATTTTCTTTGTAGAGTGTTATGCACTAAAAAATATCTATTGACTATTGACCATAGACCAATAGACAATAGACTTATCACTAGTCACTAGTCACTAGCCACTAGTAACTTCTTTTATCAATGTACAAAACAGCTATCGCCGATAAACTCTCTTAAGATAGAATTGAATGGAATTTCCTCACAACCAGCGGGTAGCACATAGCTTAAAAGCCTCAGTAACCTTTGAGCCTCCAAATATTCTTCATACTCGGGACCAATAGCCTTTAATAATTTTTCAGCATAAGGTTTTAAGACTGCCATTTCATAAATTAAAGCTGAATTGAACATGATATCAGCATCTTCCTGGAAAGGAAAGATATTCTTATCTTCTCCTCTTCTTACTGATGGCCAAAGACGAATAGTTCTTAAGGCATCAGTCCCTCGAAACTGATTATCTCTTACCATTCTTCTAATCTTCCTTGCATCTGTTGTTGGAACTCGATTATGATGGTCAATATTTAGCTGGGTAAGAGCCGATATATATATTTTATATTTGTGTTCTTTAGGTATTGAGTAAGTCAGTTTCTCATTTAAACCATGAATTCCTTCAATAATAATAGGTTGGTCTGGTCTTATTTGCAGTTTTTTGCCCAAATATTCTTTATGTCCCGCTTGAAAATTAAAAGTAGGAATTTCTATTTCTTCGCCCTGTATAAGTTTAGACAAATGGTCATTTAATAATTCCAAGTCGATGGCTTCTAAAGCTTCAAAATCAGATTCTCCCTTATGGTCTATAGGAGTATCCTCTCGGTTAACAAAATAATCATCAACAGATATAGATACAGGTTTTAAGCCATTTACCATAAGCTGAACCATGAGCCTCTGAGCAAAGGTTGTTTTGCCGGAAGAAGATGGTCCTGCAATCAAGATAACATTGCCGCGGTCTTTATGGTTATAAATCTGATCAGCAATATTGGCCACTTTCTTTTCATGTAATGCCTCAGCCACCCTAATAATTGTTGCTAACTTATTATTGGCTACTAAATCATTAAGAGCAGCAATGGTATCTACTTCCATTATTTCTCCCCAACGCTCTGCTTCATAAAAAATAGCTGCCAACTTAGCCTGAGGAATATATGGGGGAAGTTGATTAGGCTTTTCCAAAGTTGGATAACGAATTATAACACCCGGCAGGTGAAACTGAAGACTAAAATGCTTTAAACAACCGGTACTGGGTACTAAATAACCATAATAAAAATCATGGAGCCAACCAAGCTTGTATATATCACCCTTGGGTTTAGTTAGATATTTTAGAATCCTGACTTTATCGGTTTGTCCATCTTTTTTAAATATCTCAACTGCTTCCTCTTTAGTAACCTTTCTTTTTTCAAAAGGTTCATCAGCAGATATTATTTCCTTCATTCTTTCTTCAATTTTCTTGACGATATCAAAGGTTAAGGCTTTCCCCTTTATTTCGCAGTATAAGCCTTTGGCCAAGGAATGTTCAACACTTACCGAGGAGCAGTTAGGGATTATTTCCCTGGTAGCTCTAATAAATACAAATGAAAGACTTCTCACATAAATACCCATACCAATTTCAGTTGATAAATCGAAAAATTTTACTTTAGAAGGCTTAATAAAGGCGTAGCTAAGCTCCTTTAGCTCATTATTTACTTGGGCTGCTACAATAGGCGTTTCACTACTTTTATTGATTTTTTTAATAAGTTCCTTTAAGGTAGTACCCTCTTCCACCTGGACGGTTTCCCCATTTTCTAGTGTAATGATTATTTCCTTCATGATGATTCCACCTCACTCTGTTTAGTTATCTTTTACCCCTTTAAGTAAAATAAAAAACCCAATAATCACATTTACCTTCCAGCAGAAAAGGAAACAATCCAGTAGAAAACCTACTGGAAAGTCTTCACATTATATTGTTCAAGCTCAGCTACAACATGATAATCATCTGAGATGTACTCCTGCTTAATTAAACCCAAACCAGGCTTATAAAAAACATTGCTTCTATAATTATATTCATCAGTAGCAACTGAAATCTGAATGCAATCCTTAAAATCCCCGGCGGGAGTATTTACCACGGCATCTATTGTCTCAATTGTATATTGCTTTTCTCCCGACTCCCAAGTGTTACCTACTTCAATTGGTTCTTTCAAGATTACTTCTGCCATTTCATTTTCCCTGTTTAAAATGTTTTCTTCTTCATAAAATTCTTCTTGACTATAGACAACCATCAACTGTCCATCTTTCATCTCATAAATAAATGCCATTACTGTGCCACCTGTTGCCGATTGCAATTGAATTCTATCTTTCTCTCGGAATAACACCTTTTGTTCAAATGCCGCGTATTCATTGCCAGAGCCAGCAAATTTCAAGTAGTCTCCTTGATTTAAGGGATAAACATCCTGTATGGTCAGTTCTTTCTTCGTCGGTTCCTCTGGTGGCTTAGTTTCTGGTGGTTTTTCATCCACCTTATCCTTTTCACCCCTAGAACATCCTAAGCTTAAGGTAATACAAAGAGAAATAATTAAAACAAATATAAGCAGTTTATTCCTAAACATGCTTGTCCACCTCCTAATTTATAAAGGCAAATAATTATACATCAAATAGTATTTATACAAAGCCCTTTATTTATTTCTATAGTTAAAAAAAAATTCCTGCCGTTAATGGCAGGAATTTAGCGATTATCCTTTGCTTGTCCAGAAATTTTTAACATCTCTAATCAAATTTTCAATATGATTAATCATTTCTTCTTCAGCAGCATCAGGATCTCTTTTGATAATAGCTTCCATAATTTTTATATGATCAACAACTATAAAACTATTAACCTGCTTACGTATATACTCTAAAGCAGGAACAAGCTGAACATCCTGTCTTATAATATTTAACATAGCTTCCAAAACCTTATTACCCGCTGCTCTAGCAATTAGGCCATGAAAAAGAGCATCGTGCTTGTTTGTATTATATACTTCTGCCTCCCTTTGCTGCCTTTTGATTATTTCTTTCATTTCCTGCTCAGTTTCAAAAGTCAAGTTTAGGGTAGCCAAACGAGCCAATTCTCTTTCTATGGCACGCCTGGCAATTAAAACATCTATTAATTCGTTTTCCGTCTTGACATCTAAAATATTAAAGAACTGCTCACCATATTCCATCCGGTCATGCTGCATCTGCATTTGTTTTAACTCATTTTTACCTAATTTAGTTAAAATCCGTCCTTTATAGCCATCCTTTTGAGTCAAGCCGTCTTTATCAAGTTCTATCAAAAAGCGACCAGCTGTAGCCTCACTTACATGTATACCAAGCATAGACAAATCATTACTTACATGACTAGCACCTACAGGTATTCGACTGTTTTCAATTATTTCTAAGACATGGTATTTTTTTCTATCCCGCGAAGTCAGCAAGTAACCCACACCTCTAAATTAAAGATTATATCTTAATTATATTAAAAAGATAGCAACAATGGTAGTAACAAAAAAGCCTATCATTACAGGAATAAAGTTTCTACGGGCTAATTCCATCGGCTCTACTCCACAAATTGCAGCGACAGGAATAAGACCCCAAGGAATTATTGTTCCTCCACCAACCCATACTGAGCTGATTTGACCTAAAGAAGCGATCACACCAACATTACCGTCAATAGCAGTACCGAAGGTTTGAGCTAAAGAACCCACAAGGGGTAAACCTGAGAAACCGGAACCATCTAGACCAGTAATTGCACCAATAATTAATATGATAAATGCAACAGGACCTTTACTTAATGGTGCACTTTGTGCTAGGTAATTTCCTAAATCACTTAATAGCCCGGTTGCTTCTGGTCCAAGAATTGCCTTTGCAGTACCCTCACTGCCTAGGAAGAAGAAAGCACCAATTACTATAACAGGAGCAAATATTTTGATACCAAAGAGGAATCCGTCTCTAACATAATCTGTAACTTTCTCTAAGGAAGCTCCTTTAAATTCTGCCATTGCTAGAGCAGCAGTTATAGCTAATGCTGTTCCACCAATTAAAGAAGTTGCATCTCCACCTTTTAAATCCAGCATTAACATAGCTACAACATCAGCAACAAATACTAGAGGAATAAGGATAGCAAAAATATAGGAAACAGTACTATATTTACGGTCCTTATTTTCCATGTCTTTGGTAGCCAAGGCTAATTCTTTATTATAGCTAGCAGCATTTTTCTTTAAATCCCTTTGCAGCATTATAAAAGCAACAGCTACAGTAACAACACCCATTACGATATATAAAGGTGCACCAGGATAAGTTACGGCAGTAGCATCCGGTAATCCAGCTGCGGCAGCTGTGATACCAGGAGCTCCTTGAATAATCCAGTCACTCGATAAGCCTATACCATGTCCGAAAATGTTCATAGCAATAGCAGCACCAATTACCGGTAATCCAGCTCTGACCGCAACTGGTAACAGTAAAGCACCAATTAAGGCAACAGCAGGAGATGGCCAAACAAACCAGGAAACAACCATCATAGCAATACCCATTGAGAAAAAGGCAATATTTCTGTTTACCATTACTTTGGCTGCAGGACGCATTACCAGGTAATCTGTCCCTGTATCAGCCATAGCCTTACTCATGGCAACAACTAGTGATATAACAACTATAAGTCCTAAAAACTCACCGCCAGCGGCCATTAAGGCATTAAACATAACTTGAACAGCGCCGACAATACTACCCTTTGCAGCTAAGCCAATTACAAATAGACCGATAATACAAGGCAAAACAGTGTCTCTTCTTGCAGCCATTACACCAATAATAAGAATAACAATTGCAAAATAGATGTAATGCAGAGAATTAAGTGTTACTTGAGTATCCATTATAAGCCCTCCCAAAATAAATAGATAATTTTTACTACGCTGATTAAACAAGGTGCACCTTATCCTCCTCATTGATGAGGACTAACCAGTAATGATATTTTACGACACCATTCTACTTATTTCAACACTTAATTTTTCTAATATTTTTAATTGTCCAACACAATTGAAAGGTGTTCTCAGTTAAATAAGGACCGAAAGGTCCTTATTTAGATTTGACTTCGTTAGATTAAGGTTTCGCTTCGCGCTGTTTCGCTAGGTTAAGAATAAAAAATAACAAATCATATTTTGCAATTGATAATGTCTATCGCCTGGTAATTTATTACAACTACAACTCCATCCATTTGGGTTTCTTAAGTGATAACGGTCTCTTGCCATATATATAGTCATCTAAGAAAAGAAACGTTTTTCTAGCAAACTGGGACCTTCTGATGCTAAAGCGAACAAATTTATGTAAAATTGAATCGGGCTTACTGTAGGGACAGGTGCTCAGACAAATACCACAATCTGTTCCCGCTCTTCGCCAGAAAGTATAACAGTTTTCCTGATTAATTTTCCATCTTCTAACCTTGTCAATTTCTTCTTTATCACCGTGGGGTATAGCCTGAGAAGGACAGGTTTGGGCACATTTCTTACACATAATACAGAAATTTTGCACGCCAAATTCAACTGGTTTATCCTGTACCAGGGGTAAATCAGTAGTAACAACACCAAGTCGAATCCGAGGCCCAAATTCTTCAGTTACCAAGATTCCCATGCGACCTATTTCACCTAATCCCGCATCTTGCGCCAATAAAGGTGCAACTACCAGGTAATTGCCATCCATGTGGTTACGGGCATGATATCCTAATTGCCGAATATAATAAGCTAAAATCATCCCTATTTTTGCCCCTTCAATATACTGCCGTGATGATTCAGCTACAACTTGAATTTGGGGAGCACCTTTCATAATTTCATAATCCATCTCCACTGCGAAAACAATAGCATATTTGTCATGTTTTTCTACTATTTCGCCATAAACCTCTGGATGTCGCCCTCTATGAGAGTAATAGTGATAAGGCTTTACTTCCGTAATACCCACCAATTTAGCTCCATAGTATTGGGACAAGCCTTTTAATCGCAAGCTCATCTTCTTCGGTTCTACCTCTAGTTTTTGTGTATTTATTTCTCCTTCAGCCAAGTGCCGTATATCACCTAAAAAAGTAAAAGCAGCATCTGCAACAGCAGCATCCAAAGGATTATAAGTAAAGGTTCCAGGACTACAAAGATTAGGCATGCTACGAATATTATCATCCATTTCTTTTTGTTGAGGGTTTCGACTGTAATAATCTCGATAGTTTTCATCTTCCTTCTGGTAGTTTGCCCTAGCAAACATGATATCCCTCTCGTCCAATTGTCTTGTTTCAAAAGATTTATCCTGAGTAACAACTTCTCCATTAGGAATTACTAATAGTAGAAATATTATTACTACTAGCAATTCACCAAAACCAAGCAAATAAACCCTAAAAGGAAAATCAAAGGTTAAGATAGCTGTACTAACTATTAATAATGGAACTATGGGGAAAAAAAGCCTTTGCATTTTCGAGGCTTCCTCTTCAATCTGTAAAGTCTTCGCCATTAGAACCAATAGAACAACTATTCCCAAGAGGAATAACCAGCCTATAAATACTAAAAAACTTATCAACATTTTACCTCCAAAATTAACGGTAATTAATAAACTGCAATTCAATATTATATTCCTGTTCTCTTAAAAATTTAATAACTGTCTGCAGGTCATCTCGAACTTTTCCTGATACTCTAATCTGATCATTCATTATTTGGGTCTGTACTTTAATTTTTAGGTTTTTAATATCTTTTACAATTTTCTTTGCTATTTCTGTTTCTATTCCCTGTTGTACCTTAATAATCTGGCGAATTGTTCCACCGCTGGCCTCCTCAACTTTTCCATACTCCAAGTTTTTAATGGAAACCTGCCTTCTTATAAGTTTGGATTGCAGAATATCAATGACATTCCTTAGCTTAAAGTCATCATCAGCAATAATCTTTATTTCTTTTTTATCTTCTTCTAGGCTTACTTCTGATTTACTATTTTTGAAGTCGAAACGCTGCTTGATTTCTTTATTGGTTTGATTTACCGCATTATCAACCTCCTGCATATTCACTTCAGAAACTACATCAAAAGATTCATCTTTGGCCATGGTAAATTCCTCCTTCTTAGTGATAGTATAAATACTTCCTCCCTTAGTATATCCTAACCATTATAATTTTCAATTTCTATATATTAAGCTTTGCTCAACCTCAACCTAGCGAAGCGAAACCTTAACCTTACTTATCATGCAGATTATTCCAAAATAAATGCATCTAATCCTTGCCAATATCAATTTTTACCTTTATACTATAAGATGTAAGACCGACTGTTATTTTAGGACTATGCTTAAATCTCCTTCAGGTGGTTTATTAGGTATCCAGATAACAGTATTCGGTAATCCACCAAAAAGGAGGTTAATTAAAATGGCACTTCAAGACAAAACCCTTACCTGCAAAGACTGTGATAGCGATTTTGTATTTTCCGCTAGTGAACAGGAATTCTATGCAGAAAAAGGATTCCAAAACGAACCACAAAGATGTCCTTCATGCCGGAAAGTTCGCAAACAACGTACTACTAGTAATTCCAGCAGCGGCGGTCAAAGACAAATGTTTTCCGCAACATGTTCAAGCTGCGGTGTACAAACTCAGGTTCCCTTTAAGCCTAATGGTACAAAACCTGTTTATTGCCGCGACTGTTTCCAAAGATAATTAAAAAAACGCCCTCAGGGCGTTTTTTTTTGTACGGACCTTAACCTTAACCTAGCGGAATGAAATATAGCGAAACCTTAGCCTTAAAATACCTGCGAGAGCAGGTATTTTATATTGTAGGCAAATAAATATCTACGGAAGTTCCTTTACTCTCCTGGGAAGCAACCTCAATTCTACCCTTGTGATTTTTAACTATCCGCTGGGAAATAGCTAAACCCATACCTGTTCCTTGTTCTTTGGTAGAATAAAAGGGTGTACCAATTTTTCTAAGGTGCTCTGGGGGTATACCCTGACCTGAGTCCTTGATAGTAATCCTAACCTCTTTAGATTCCATTTTCACTTGCACCTCTACAACCTCCCGACTCGTTGAGGCCTCCATGGCGTTTTTTATAATGTTTAAAAACAACTGGGTCAAATGGTTGCCGTCACCGTAAATAACTACTGTCTCAGCTGTATTGCTAATATTTGATATTAGCTGGATATCCCTGTTATCTGCTTCAACCTGCATTAAGGAAAGCACATCTTTTAAAATGTCCAAGAGTTTAACCTGACCATACTGAGTTTGATTGTTTCTAGCTAATGTCATAAAATTATTTATTATGCTTTCAATACGAGAAATTTCACTTAAAAGAAGTCTAATTGTTTCCTCGCCCAATGATGAAGAAGCTTTTAATTTTTCTAACTGGATAAAGCCCTTAATGGGCACCAGTGGATTTTTTATTTCATGGGCAATACCAGCAGCCACTTCAGCTACCACTTCAAGTCGCTCATTATTAAGTTGGGTTTGAAGAAGCCTTTTTTCTTTTTGTTCTAGATGATAGAGTAAATATACGAATAAAAACAGCAATAACAATAATGTACCATTTTTTAGCCAAATAAGATAAATAGGACTCTGATACTCATCAATGGGCTGCATAATAAATACCATCCAGTCCGCATTTCGTATCGGCCGATATGTTATATATTTCATTTCATTATCAAATGAGGATTTCTGGATTTTGTGATCAGACCTAGGAATTAGGGGAATATCAAAAAATTTATAGTTTAATGCCTTAACCAATTCATATTGAGGATGATAAATGGTATTTCCAGCGCTATCCCGAACAAAAACATAACCTTTTTTTCCAATATGATAGTTCTTTAAGAGAGGAATAAAAGCATCTATTTTGATTGTAAGAAATACTGCTCCGGTAATTTTGCCTTCTGCATCATATAAAGGTGAAGCCAAGGCGATTAATTCCTGGCTAATATCGGAGCTTTGAATTAAATTGGAAACATATCTTTCACCACTTAGAGGATATTGTGAATAAGGAAGAAGATAACGATGGAATAGATCATCTTGTTCTTTCTTATTTATTTCCTTATGAAATTCAGTCACTATTTTCCCGCTAGGGTCCAAAACCAAAAATGAGCTTACATTTTTATATCTTTCAAAAAATTTCGAAACATAAGGAGGGTCGTCAATTCCCCCTAGGATTTCCATTGATAAAAAATAGGTATTAATATACTGATCAATATCCCTGGAAATATTAGAGGTAATACCAAGATTACCTTCGATAATCCGCTCTCTTTCTTTATAGGCATCTTCATAAGTTATAAAATAACTCAAAATGATAAATAAAAAGATAATAATAAGCAACAAAGGTTTTCTATTTAGCACATAAGTCACCTCTATCTACCACTTTACTAATTTATATTCTTTTTATCGACACATTATTCCTTTATTCAAGAAATTATTACACCATTTATAAATTTAAAAAACTTTTTTAAATTAAAGTAGCTTATAATTGTCTCTTCAATGAAAATATCCCTTCTCTCATCTCAGTGGGTGCAACAACAGGCCTCCATAATTCCAATGTATCTATTAGGCACTGTCCACTTATTTTCGCATCTTTAACAATCATACATGCAGAATTAAATTCCTCAGCACTCCATTCTCTGTTGGCCCCAAAGGGACTAGCTAGAGTGATATGAAACTTCCAGCTGTGTAAATCTTCTCGACCAATCATTCCTTGTTCCCTTAAGGCTTCATATATTAATCCAGATAGTATTTCAATCTCATTATTTTTCTTAATTGCCAGAGTAATTGCCTTATAAGGAGGTGGGAAGAAAACAAAACCTGTTACTTCCAATGAAAAAGGGCTAAATTGCTTTGAGATTCGCCTTATTATTTCTTTAGCCTTATATAAATCAGTATTATCCTGAATTTTAACTACCTCCACAGTGACATGAAGAGCTGGTTGGAAATCTCCATAAATCTGGAAATTATCATTTATTTGATTTCTTAGCCTTTGGGCTAAATCTATTAGGGATTTTTTTGGTACAGCTACTAAATATAATTGTTCCATCCTTCATTCTCCCTTAGATATTAATAAAATACCCTTTCTAATTCAAGAAGCTCCATAACAGAAAAGGGCTTTCTAGAGAAAGCCCCCTTTATCATCACCATTCATCTCAACCTACATCACTATTATTTAATTTGCATTTATCCTCGTGAATACTCTTGAGCACAATAATTTTTGCTATAGAAGCAATTTTTTGATCAAATTGAGTACCGCTACAAATTTCTAACTGTTCTAAAACATACTCTTTGCTTTGGATAACTCGATAAGATCGTACAGAAGTCATGGCATCAATTGCATCAGCCACAGCCAGAATTTTAGCTAAGATATCCATATCATTGCCCTTTAACTTATTAGGGTACCCTTGTCCATCGACTCTCTCGTGGTGCTGGAGGATTATTTTATTTATCCGTTGTAAAGAAGAAATGCCATCTAACATAGCATAACCAATTAGAGGATGTTTTTTTACTAGTTCATATTCTTCTTTAGTTAATTTGCCTTTTTTATTTAAAATACCTTCAGGCATACCAATTTTACCAATATCATGTAAAAGTGCTGCCAATTCTAAGGTCTCCAAATCCTGTTTATCTAATTTCATCAACTGTCCAATTTCTAGTGCTATTTCTTTAACCCGTTCACAATGACCGGAGGTATAGCTATCTTTTACTTCGATTGCTCCTATTAATGCCTCAACTATATCCAAGAAGTACTGTCGGGCTTGTTCACCTAATTGGTGATTTTTTAAGACCATTGCAATATTGCTACCTAAGACTTTTAATAAAATCTGGTCTTCTTCACTTCTACAGATAAAGGGCTGGTTATTCTGTAAATCAAGCACTCCTATAAGCTCATCTTCTACTAAAAGGGGAATAGCTAGTTCCGCTTTTGTTGTGTCTAGCTCATGGATATATCTATCATCTTTCGTTACATCATTGACTAACACAATTTCTCGATTTCGACCTGCATAACCAGATATACCTTTTTCAAGTGGAATCTTAAATGATTTATTTACATCCCTTTGATAGCCAATGGTAGTTAGTAACTCCAAACAGTTATCTAAAGAATCATATTTTAAGATGCGGACTGTCTGGAAATCTAATATTATTCTAGTTACATTTACGATATTCAACAAAACATCATCAATATCTGATGATGAAATCATATGTTCCCCAATTGAGTTAATCATAATCAGCTTTTCTTTTTCAAGTTGAATCTTGTCATTCAAGATACTAAGCTCACTATTTTTTTGGATTAACTCTTCATTAAGAGCATTTGATTCCTCCCAAAGAGCTTCAATAGATTGTTTCTGCTCACTAATATTCTTATTTTTTTCATATAATTCTGTATTTAGGACAGCTGTTTCCTCCCATAAAGAGGCGTAGGCATCCTTTTGTGATTTAAGCTCAGTATTTAAAGCTTCCAACTCTTTAAGATATTTTTCCTTTTCCTGCAAATAAATTTCACTTCGTAAAACTTCCTGACTGCGCTGATTATATTTGAAAATTCCTAATCCAATAATAACATCCATGAAGATTAACAATATTATGCTTAAATAATTTAGGTTATAGCTAATAATTGCGAAAAAAAAGACAGTAAGGAGGATTACTATTAAAACAGTCTGAAATAATAATCTCTTATTTCTCCGATTCAACAAAATCCCCCCTATCCACTTTACAAACTTTGCATAATAGAATAATTTATATCATTATTCGCCATTTATTTATAATATCCTACCTTTTTCGAGGAAATATTACCATTATTATTAATATTCATCTTATATCCTGTAAAACTTTAAAAATGTTATCAGACCATGATAACATTCTTTCGTCGTATCCGAAAAGAGCACTAACTTGTAATCCTAAAGGAAGTCCATTATAAGCCCATCCTGCCGGTAAGCTAATAACAGGCATGCCAGCATGGGTCCAGGGCAGATTCATTATGGGGTTACCTGTTGATTCAAGACCCCGTGGTGCCCAATCGGTTGCTGCAGGGCTTAGCCATAGGTCTATTCCGGTTTGTGCCATACTATTGGCAAGGCTCTCTCTTAGCTCTAGGCCTTTGGTTTGCAGTTGGGCTAGTTCTTGGTCCGTAATTTTTTCACCCTTTTCATAGACTTTGGCTGAATGGTCACTATAAAGAGCCTTGTATTCTTGATACCATAATCTATGGACTCGGGCCATTTCCGCCGCCCCTAATCTTCTGTGTCTGTCGTTGATATCCTGAATATCCCCTAAAGCCTGTACTCGTTTTATTTCGTACCCTTTAGCTTCTAAAAATTCAATCTGCTCTCCAAAGGCATCTAAGGCTTCGGGAGTTGCCTGTTTTAGATAAGGACCCTCAGGTACGCCCAGAACTGGCAAGTCCCTTTTTTCAGTGCTACTTGTCTGCCAATTGGTACATAAAACAGACGCCGCCAGCTTCATACCTTCTATATCTTGGGTAAAGAGGCCAACATGATCTGAGGTAATGGAAAAATATACTAGGCCTTCTGTGGGAATACGGTTATAGCTTGGCTTAAAGCCTATAATGCCACAATAAGCAGCCGGACGAATTATCGAACCGATAGTCTGGGTACCAAAAGCTAAAGGACAAAAACCTGCGGCAACTGCTGCAGCAGAGCCGCTGCTTGATCCTCCCGGTGTGTGTCCAAGGTTGTAGGGGTTACGGGTAGGACCTGGATGGAAGTATGCAAACTCAGTTGTTACAGTCTTGCCTAAAATCAGTGCCCCTGCCTGCTTTATTAATCTAACGCTCTGGGCTTCTGGGACTGAAAAAAGCTCTGCAGGAAGCCTTGAGCCTGCTTGGGTAGCAAACCCTTCTACACTATAGATGTCCTTGATACCTGTTAAAATCCCATATAAAGACGGTCTGTTATCAGGATTGGGGAATTTGTTCTCCAGTTCTTGGGCCTCTTTCAATAAACGCTGGCGGCGGTCAGGCTCAGGTAATAAAGCTTTCAGATAAGGTTCCACCTCATCTATTAAATCACAAGTTTCATTGATATAGTCATTTAAATTCTTATGACCGCTTCGTAAAGAAGCGGCTAATTGAGCTAACGAAATTTTTTTAACGTACATAAAAGACCTCCTAAAATAACTAGAATTTCCGTATTAAAAATCAGCATTTTTTGTTGTACGGGGAAAAGCTATCACATCTCTAATGTTGGACATGCCTGTCAAATACATAATAGCTCTTTCAAATCCAAGGCCATACCCCGCATGTTTAGTACCGCCATATTTTCTTAAGTCCATATACCACCAATAATCCTCTTTATGGAGCCCCATCTCATTTATCCTTTTTTCTAATAAATCATACCTTTCTTCCCGTTGACTGCCACCTATTATTTCACCAACTCCGGGGACCAATAAATCCATGGCTGCTACTGTCTTATTATCATCGTTCATCCTCATATAAAATGCCTTGATCTCCTTGGGATAATCTGAAACGAAGACAGGCTTTTTAAAATATTTTTCCGTAAGATATCTTTCATGCTCTGTTTGCAGGTCATTACCCCATTTCACTGGATACTCAAAGCTTTCATGGGAATTTTCAAGAATCTCCACAGCCTTTGTATATGACACATGTTCAAAACTAGAGTTAACTACATTTTCTAGCTTATCAAACAACTCTTTATCAATAAACTTATTAAAAAACTCCATTTCCTCTGGAGCATTTTCTAGGGCGAATTTTATTATGTATTTCATCATTTCTTCGGCTAGATCCATATTATCGCTTAAATCAGCAAAGGCAATCTCAGGCTCAATCATCCAAAACTCTGCAGCATGGCGGGCAGTATTGGAGTTTTCTGCTCGGAAGGTAGGTCCAAAAGTGTAAACATTTTTAAAGGCCATGCAATAAGTCTCTACATTTAGCTGACCGCTCACTGTAAGGTTTGTCTCTTTACCAAAAAAATCCCGGCTAAAGTCAATAGCACCTTGCTCATTGTGGGGAGGCTTATTGATATCAAAGGTAGTAACCCTAAACATTTCTCCTGCACCTTCAGCATCACTGCCAGTAATTATTGGTGTATGGACGTACACAAATCCTCTTTCCTGGAAAAATTTATGTATGGCATAAGCGACTAGGGAGCGCACTCTAAATACTGCGGAAAAAGTATTTGTCCGCGGTCTCAAATGAGCTATCGTCCGCAAGTATTCTAAGGAGTGCCTTTTCTTTTGAAGTGGGTAATCGGCATCACAAAGCCCAACAACTTCAATTTTCGCTGCCTTTAATTCAAAAGCCTGGTTTGCTCCAGGAGAGTCGACTAGGATACCTTCTACGGTAATAGCCGAGCTTATGTTAATCTTTGTAATATCTAAAAAATTAGGCAGGTCTTCTTCGAAGACAATCTGTAAGTTTTTAAAAAATGTCCCGTCATTTAATTCGATAAAGCCAAAAGCCTTAGATGACCTAATGGTTCGCACCCATCCGGATATAGTTATCTTCTTCTGAATAAACTTCTCTGTTTCTCTATAAATCTCTTTAATGGCTGTACTTTGCATTTATATCCTCCTTTGTTTAGTTACTGGTGACTTGACTGGTGACTGGTTAGTGGCTAGTGACTGGTGACTGGTGGCTGGTAATAAGACTATGGTCTATGGTCTATGGTCTATGTAATAATATGGTTTCCTTAATCTAGCGAAGCGGAATCTTAATCTA
>JUEF01000106.1 GCA_000802045.1 Peptococcaceae bacterium BICA1-8 | reverse complement strand
TTTCCTACCGCTGCCCCTACTTCTTGCATTTTAACAACAACTTGTGCAACTTCCTGTTGGATTTCTTTAATAATATTATTTATTTCTCTTGTACTAGTACTACTTTGTTCTGCTAATTTTCTTATTTCCTCAGCTACTACTGCAAACCCTCTGCCAGCTTCTCCTGCCCGTGCCGCTTCAATTGCTGCATTTAGGGCAAGAAGATTTGTTTGCTCGGAGATTGCATCTATTGTAAGGACAATATTACCAATCTGAGCTGACTTATTACTTAGCTTACTAATATCCTCCGCAATCTCCTTGACAGCTATAGTACTATGCTCATTAGTTTTTTCAAGCTCTTCTGCTATTACGACTCCATCATTGTTTAAATTTACTATAGTCATACTTTCATTTTGCATCTGTCGAATAATATTTAAGACATCATTAACTTTTTCCCCAACATCATAAAGGGCTCCACTAGTCATTTCCACATCCTTAGCACTATCCCCGATACCGGAAGCCACCTGATCTATACTGGTAGCAACCTGTTCAGCACTAGCTAGAACCTCTTCACTAACAGTACTTAAAGCTAATGATGCTGCATTAAGCTCTGAGGATGTTTTGGCAATATGATATAGCAGTTCTTTCTGTTTAGAAACCATTTCGTTAAATGAGGTGGCTAATTCCCCTATTTCATCCTTTCGGGTAATATTTGTTGTAACCAACTGGCCTTGTGCTACCTGGCTGATCGTAGCCTGAAGCATGCTAAGAGGCTTAGTAATTAAGCGACTTTGCCAAAAGCTTACAATCATTGCAACTATAATAATTACAAAAACAAAGATACCCATCTTATTTCTTAAGTTATCAACATGGTGCATTAATTCTTGGGTGCTTTCCTGGGCAAAAATAACCCAGTCTAAACCCGGTATGACGATGTATCCAATAGTGACTTTGTCATCATCATATGTGTCTATGATAGGTTCTTCAATATTTGGATTTTCCTGCATATTAAGGACAATATTATGAATTGTCTCATTTTCAATAACTTTGCCAACTAAATTTTTGTCTTCGTGACTCAATACTTGAGCATAATTATCTACTACATAAATAAATCCTGTTTCACCTAACTTTTCAGCCCTAATGTCAGTAAAAAAGGAGCTGGTATGTACGGCATTGACAATTATCCCGATACTATCCCCTGTCTCTGGGTCAATTACGGGAGCAGCAAAGTGGACAACACTGTTGAGAGTATTCATAGAAGGTACACTTTTAGATACCATTAAATCTTTTTTATTCAAAACATCAAAATAATAGGTCTGTGTAGAAAAGTCCTTATCAATAGTATTACCTATACTATCAATGATTACCTTACCCTCTTTATTAATTAGAAATATTTGCTCCAGGTTATCCCTACTTTTCTCGACCTTCTCTATTTCGTCTCGAACACTATTTAGAGCATCCCCGTGTTCCTTTTTTACATTCACAAAGGAGCCCAATTCGTTACCTAGCTTTACCATTTGAATAATGTCTACCCTGTTACTTAACCCGTTTACAACTTGCTTTTCAATCTCTACCACCAGGTTTATGGATTTCTGATAATCCTTAACTATTCTTCCATAAAGCTCCCCATCTCGGTCTATGACTATTTGAGAACTTTCCTGGTAACTCATTACCCCCAGAACAATATTACTTAGTAAAATCAGACCAACCAATAAAAGAGGTATTTTTAATTTTAATTTCACTTGTTCTCCACCACCTATTAAAAAATAAAAGCAGCTCCATGATGAACTGCTCGATGCTAATTATCAGCAGCCTGGCAGCCATAATCATAAGATTTTAGACCCATAGCTTTGCGTCCCTTTCTTTCGAGAGGTTTGCCTTATTCTAAAATAATTCATGTTTTGTTATAATACTACTTTTTTTGATAAAATCCTCCATTTTAGGCAAAAATAAAAATCGCTCTTCAGCGATTTATATTTTTCTCATAATATTAATATTTTTTTGTCCTCTTCACTATTTTCAGGCTAGCCTCTTTTTACATTAAAAACGGGAAAGTAAGCACAGTAATAACCATCAAAGCAATACATAGTTCATCTAATCTTGTTAATTGCATACCGGCAAAATCCTTTCTTAGCTTTTCCTTTATATTATTGACGCAGCTTTATTTATAAAGTTCCAAAATAGAGACTGTATTCTTTTTCCAGCATAAACAATCTTTTAATTCAAATACTAAAGATACAAAAGGAGGGACTAAAATGTTTAAAACTAAAAAGCTTATTCTTTTATTAGCTGTGACGCTGTTAGTTACAATGATCTTAGGGCTTGCTTGTACACCCCAAAGGAGTCCAGCACCTGCTCCTAGGGATAATAACCTTGGTGCTGGAGATACAAGAATGGAAGATAGAGATCTAGATGAGCGCAGAGCCGAAGATAATAATGAGGCACAAAAAAAAGCCGAAAAGATGGCAGAAAAAATCGTCGATGAGGTCCAAGGCATCAATTCTGCAACAGTAGTTTTTGCTGAAGAAATAGTTTATGTAGGCATTGACCTTCATGCGGATTATACTGGTAATGAAGCGGAAAATGTGAAAAAGGAAGTAGCCCGAATTGTAAAGGAAGATGACCCTGATATTGAAACTGTATATGTAACAGAGGATGCAGATACTTTTACCAGATTACAAAGAATTGGTAGAGATATTGAAAATGGCAGACCTATATCCGGTTTCTTAGATGAATTACAGAATATGTTTAGAAGAGTTACTCCTTCAATGGAGTAATATTCTATGAAAAAAGATCCTTTTAAAAAAAACTTAACTGAAACTAGTACTAATAATGCTATCTTTACAAAGGTCTTTGATGCCTGCATCCCTTTTCTCCATAAAGATTCGGAGCTTTCTTTGGAATTAACCGATGAAACTGCTCCACCTGTAATGAGTAATTATAAAGAAAAATAAAGAGGTCTCAGCGTCAAGCTGAGACTCTTTGCGGGGCGGCATGGAAACGCCCCCTAATATTCTTTTCTTTCTCTCAAATGCCTTAAAGCAATCTCTCTTGGAGCTACTTCTTTAAAAATCATAACCTCTAAGGGCTGTAAATAATGAGCCTCAAAGGGAGAAATATGATTACCTGCCATGAAAAATAAATCTTTGGCTAATTCTCTAAGAGTGCTCTCTCCGAGTTGGGCATTTAACCCTTTATTAATAATATCTTGATATGCTTTTTCAACATCTTCTCCGGTAATATTCATTGCAAATTCATATAAGGCATCTAAATTTTCTTGGTTGTATAATAATGCCTTCCAAAGAGTAATATAGGTTAAATTTAGTGGGTAGGGTAAAGCATCCGCTGTCCTGATCTCCAAAAATCTCTTAAGTCTCACATCGGGAAAGACCATTGAAGCGGCGTGTTCTATTTCAGGTAGGTCTAGCTGTCTATCACTATAAACCTCTTTTAAGGTTTTTTCCCCGGTATAAATATATTCAGCTCCGTCTTTTATAAAAATAGGTGGCGCATTTAGCAAAAACTCGGCATAATCAGCGTATCCAAAATCCTTTTTCATTATATCAGCAACTTGGCACCTTCTGTCATCACAATTATTCCAAATTAACCGACGCAGACAATGATCCTGAAAGATTTCCCCTTCAAAGATAGGAGAATTATCAAACAAAGCCGACATTAGAGGTGATAGTACATATGCTACTTGGAATTTCTTTCGGAAATCATCTTGGTGAGCATAATCTACTGTCAATTGAGTAGCGGCTGTACCCTTCATCATATTATGGGCATACTTGCCCTGTTCCTTAAAATATCTTGCCATATACTGATATCTTTCTTTGGAGTTAAAATCTATTTCAGCTATTTTACTTACTGGTTGGTATCCAATAGCTAACATTAGTTGTTTTCTTTCTTCCAGTAATGGGAAAGCATCCTTTAAAAAATCCAAATAGGCTTTATCAATTTCTTTAATGTTAATAGTACTTTTAATACTTAATTCAAATTGAGACCCTGGCTCTACAGTAATTGTTGTACCATCCTTTTCTAAGGCAACTAGATGATTCCCCTCTTCAATACCCTGCCAACCCTTTGTAGATAGTTCTTTTAATAGGCTTTCCACACCCTGGTTGCCTGAAAAAGGTACCGCCTTAAAATCCGCTTTATTTACTATAATATGTTCAAACTCAGCCCCAATGGTAAACTTATCAAATTCTTTTTCTCCACTTTTAAAATAAGCAATTAACTTTTCTTTTAACATAAAATATCATTACCCTCCTTTTCAATAAACTATAGATTATAGACTATAGACTCTTATAATATGAATGCATAATTTTGCCCTTTTAGTTTCACTCTATGTATGAGATACCATTCTTGAATTGGAGGACACTTTATGCACAATACTAAATATGTATTAGAACGTTTCCGAAAAGCCGAAGAATACCCTGAAGCAACAGAGGATTCATTTATTGAATATTTATTAGACCTTATTAATAACAGCGCTTCGACTCAAGAGGAGGCTCAAGAAGTTCTGTTGGATTACCTCGAATATTTAAATGTTGACCCAGATTCAGTTAAGGTTATTAATAACAATGGGCAATTTGAAGTTGAATTCTCTTAGAACGCAGTCATCTAGAAGTTGGAAGTTTGAAGTTAGATTTGTAATGCCTCTAAGTTTAGCAAATCCAACCTCTAACCTCTAATCTCTAACATCTATTTGGTGTACCTTATCCTATTCCCAAATTTACTGCATTTCTTAATGTTTCCTGTGCTTCCCTGATAAGCTCGTCTATAATTTCTACTGCGCTTTTAATTTCCTTTAAAGGGGCAAGGCTTTGTCCTACGTGGACTAAGCCATTTTCCACATCACCCTCAACAAGAGCTAAACGACTAGTTCCCATTGCCAATTCATTTAAAGCTTCCTCCGATGCCCCAGATCTCTCTAACTCTAAAAACTTTTCAGTAAAAGCATTCCTTAAGCCCCTTACTCCATGCCCTCTAGAATAACCAGTAACAACTGAATCGGTATCAACTGCTTGGATAATCCTCTTCTTGGCATTAGGGTGGAGCATACATTCTCTAGCTAATAGAAATTTAGAACCAATCTGCACACCTTGAGCACCCATTAATAATGCTGCAGCCATTCCCCTGCCGTCAGCTATACCACCCGCTGCAATAACAGGAATTTTAATATCCGGTATGACATTAGTTAATAGGGCCATTGTAGTTAGTGTCCCTATATGACCGCCAGCCTCCATCCCTTCAATTACTAAAGCATCAGCACCACTTTCTTCTACCCTCTTAGCCAGCTTAACACTAGGCACTACCGGAATAACTTTAATTCCAGCGTCCTTTAATTTTTTAATATAAGGAACGGGGTTCCCTGCTCCCAGAGCCACAAAATCAACCTTTTCCTCACAAAGCATTGCTATTTTTTCATCTTTATCTTTGTCCATGAGGACAATATTTACACCAAAAGGCTTATCCGTTAACTTCTTTGTTTTTCTTACTTCATTTCGCACCCATTCAACATCCCTGCCGCCAGAAGCAATTATCCCTGCACCACCAGCATTAGATACAGCACTAGTTAGGATAGCCTCTGAGACCCAAGCCATTCCACCCTGAATAATAGGGTATTTTATCCCCAGAAGTTTTGTTAAATTAGTCTTCAATATAAATTCCTCCTTAAATAAGAACCGTAATCATACTTCTTTATTTTATTATTAAAAGCTTCAAAATACAAATTTCCTAAAAATCTGCATTTATGGTTAGTCCATAGTCCATAGTCCATAGTCCATAGTCCATA
>JUEF01000105.1 GCA_000802045.1 Peptococcaceae bacterium BICA1-8 | reverse complement strand
TCATATGCTCAAAAGACACGCAACTATAGGAGACCAACTTCCCTTATATTCTGGTGCTTCGGGTAAAGTTTTGCTTGCATTTCAGAGTGATGATTTCATTGATGAAGTTTTGTCAGAAAAGTTAGAGCCTTTTACTTCTAATACTATCACTAATGTTGATTTGTTAAGAGAAAACCTTAAGAGGATCAGAGATAAAGGCTATGAGATTACAATAGGAGAACGTGAAGAAGGTCTGTGCTCAATCGCTGTCCCTATTAGGAATCATAAAGGAGCTGTATTTGCCACTTTAACCGTTTCGGGACCAGAATTTAGATTTACACCAGAGTTAGTTAATAAAGTGTTGACTTCTTTAATAAAATCAGGCGAAGAGATCTCAAGAAAAGCAGGATTTATCGACGACAGCTGCCTTAAGAAGGGAGGGGTATAGAAGATTAATTGACGACACTTTTAGAGAAGGGAGGCATACATGAAAAGAAATTTTTTTATTCCAAGATTTAATATTAAATTTTAGGAGGTAATAGCAGATGAGAATAACATCAAAATTATTTATATTGGCCCTAGTTAGTTTATTAGTTTTTACCTTAGTAGCAGGTTGCGGTAATAAGCCAGTAGAGCAAAAAGATAATGCAGGTGAAACCAAGAGTGGTATTACTGAAGAATTTATTAGTATTGGTACTTCTTCTTCTGGTGGGTTATTTAACTCTCTTGGCGTTGCTGTGGGGCAATTATGGACAGAAAAAATTACCGGAGTTAAATTTTCTGCTCAAGTAACTGGCGGTTCTGGTGAAAACTCTATCAACATTGGTGCAAAAAAATTAGATCTTGCTATTGTATCCGGTGCTACTGCTTATGAAGCAGTTACTGGTATTGAAAAATTCGAAGGTAAAAAAATTAGTAACATGAAGGCAATCGCAAGTTTATATCCAGCTGTTATTCAAATTCCTGTATTAAAGGATTCTGGCATTAACAATATCTTGGATATTAAAGGCAAAAAAGTAAATATTGGTCAGGCAGGTAGTGGCTCTGAAGCTACTTCAATCTCTTTTCTGACATCCTTTGGTGTTAAACTTGAAGATTTTAACCCACAACGTCTAAGTCACTCAAACGCTTCTGACGCTGTAATTGACGAAAAAATGGAGGGTTACATTAATATTGGTGGTTTAGGGCAAGGACACCAAATGAAAGCTATGTCTACGGGTAAATTTAAAATTATTTCTTTAGAACCAGCAGATTTGAGAGAAAAATTCTTAGCAGATTTTCCTTATTACTTCCCATTTACTATTAAAGCGGGAGTTTATTCTGACCAGGATTACGAAGTAAAAACAGTTGCTTCTTCAACACTTTTAGTAGCTCGCGAAGATTTAAGTGAAGAGCTAGTTTATCAGATTACTAAAAATTTGTTTGAAAATGTTAAAGAATTAGCTAAGACCCAAAGTATTGCAAATGAAATTACTTTAGAATCAGCATTAAATGGTATAAAAATTCCTCTACATCCCGGTGCTGAAAGATACTTTAAAGAAGTTGGGGTAATTAAGTAGTTCAGTTTCTAAGAAAGACTAGAAGGGAGAATACAATATGGTAGATGATAGCAAATTAAATTTTTATCAATCACCCGAAACAGACACTGAAGATAATAGCAAAAAATCATCTTCCGCTGTTGAAAAGAAAAGAGGAATGAGAAAACTTGTTTCTCCCTGGAACCATATAGTTAAAACTATTGCTGTAACCATGGCTCTATTTCAGTTGTATGCCGCAGGCATAGGAACTATTGATAGTATGTATGTAATTGCCGTACACTTGGGTTTTGTTTTGGCTTTAATTTTCCTAATTTTTCCGTTCGGACCTAAATCCGATCAGGAAAAGCCATCTATCATAGACCTTATCCTTCTTGTTTTAGGTGTCGGCACATCTGCTTATATAGTTATTTTCTTAACAAAAATAACCGAGCAAATGGGACAGCCAACAACCTCGGACTTAGTTGCAGGCGCTATAGCAATAGTAGTGGTTTTAGAAGCTGCAAGGCGTTCAATAGGAAAAGCATTGCCTATTGTTGCGATATCGTTCATAATTTATGGACTCTTTGGACGCAGTTTCCCAGGCGTTTTTCAACACGTCGGATATGGTATTGAAGATATAGTAAAAATTTTATATCTAACAGATGAAGGCTTGTTTGGTACTGCTTTAGATACCTCTGCAACATATATAATTCTGTTTATTCTTTTTGGCTCAATAATGTCTCAAATTGGAATGTCCCATTTTTTAACAAATTTTGCTTTAGGGGTAGCTGGTTCTACGGTTGGCGGGCCTGCAAAAGTTGCAACTTTAGCCAGCGGTCTTATGGGAACTGTTAGTGGTAGTGTTTCTGCTAACGTTGCCACAACTGGTGTTATGACTATACCTTTAATGAAGTCAGTTGGCTATAAACCCGCTTACGCAGGAGCCGTAGAATGTGTTGCGTCCGCTGGTGGTCAGATTATGCCACCAGTGATGGGCGCGGCAGCGTTCTTAATGGCTCAATTTTTGGGGGTTCCTTATAGCACAATTATTTTTGCAGCAGCTATTCCTGCCTTATTATACTACATTACTGTTTGGACTTCTGTTGACTTGAGAGCCAGAAAACGTGGCTTAAAAACTATTCCAAAGGACCAGGTGCCACCCTTAAGGGAAACTTTTAGAAAATATGGCCATTTGGCTATACCTTTACTAGCTTTGATCTATTTTCTAACAATTAAGCGTTATAACCCAATTTATTCTGCTTGGTTAGCAATCTTATTTGCGCTTGGTGTAAGCTTTATTAGACCTTACACTCACTTAAGTCTTGGCAAGTTGGCTGATGCTTTTGAAAGTGGGGTAAAAAGCGCCTTGTCAGTTGCTATTGCATGTGCCTCCGCAGGTATAGTAATCGGGATTATTTCTCTTACCGGATTTGGCTTAATAATTTCTATGAATATTGTTAAGTTGGCTTTTGGTAGCTTAATATTAACTCTTGTTTTCGGTATGGTTGCATCAATAATTTTAGGTATGGGATTGCCAACTACAGCGTGCTATATTGTAACAGCTCTTACAGTAGCTCCAGCCTTAATGAATATGGGAGTTGTTCCATTAGCTGCGCATTTATTCGTATTCTACTTTGCAATAATGTCAACCTTAACGCCACCTGTTGCATTATCTTCTTTTGTGGCAGCGGGGCTAGCTGATGCTTCACCTATTGAAACAGGAATAACAGGTTTTAGGCTAGCATTTGCGGGATTTTTGATTCCTTATATGATCGTCTTTAAGCCTGAGTTAATGATCGTTGATACTACTGCAACAAGCACTGTTTACGCTTTAGTTACCAGCATTATTGGTGTAATAATGCTAGCAGCAGTTAACGAGGGTTACTTATTTGGAGAATTATCGACCATTCAAAGAATAGCATTAGGTATAGGTGTTGTTCTCTTGTTATTACTAGGATGGCAAGGCGACTTAATAGCTTTACCATTGATTGGAGTAATTTGGTTTATGCAAAAAAGAAAAGTAAATAACAAAATACTGGAAAACATAAATTTTGGAGGTAATGTTAGATGAAAATTGTAGAATTAATAAAACATGCTAAAATAACTCTTGAATTAAACAAAGAGGGTGTTAATGAAGTTGCTGTATTAACTGACACAGGAAGAGAGCCTGAAGTTGCGATGGCCTTTGCTGCTGCAGCTTACGAGATGGGTATGCAACCAACTATCGTTACAATGGTTCAGCGTCCAGTTCATGGTATGGAGCCAACAGACGTTATGGCACAAGCAGTGTTAGGCTCTCAGTTAATGCTATTTTGCACTTCTACAGGTATGGCTCATACTGATTGTGTTCGTAACGCTTTAAAACAAGGCAAAAAATATATTGGTATGCCAGATATTACTATCGATACAATGATTAACGGTGCTGCGGCCGCTGATTATGACGAAGTGGGCAGAATTACTAAAGCTATGGCGGATAAAATTACAGCAGGTTCTAATGTTCGTATTACAAGTGAATTTGGAACTGATCTTACTTTCAGCATTGAAGGACGAAAAGGTTTTGAGCTGGCTGCTAAATTCAAGCCAGGTTCTATAGCTTGCTTCCCTGATGGTGAGGCTCCAACCGCACCAGTAGAAGGAACTGCTAACGGTATATTTGTTGTTGACTCTTCACTTCACCAAGTTGGTAGAGTTAAAGAGCCTGTAAGAATGACCGTCGAAAACGGTTTTGTAACAAAAATCGAAGGTGGTCTAGAGGCTGAAAAACTTCTTTCCATTATTAAAAAGCGTGGAGATAAAAACTCCTTTAACATTGGCGAGTTTGCAATAGGTACAAACCCAATGGCACGTATATCCGAGAACGTTTCTGAAGATAAGAAAAGACTAGGTTCTATTCACCTTGCTCTAGGTGACAACTTAACTCTTGGTGGTCACAGTCCAAGTGCTACTCATATTGACGGTGTTATGGGTACACCTAGTTTGTGGATAGATGGAGAACAAATAATAGATAAAGGCAAAATTCTTATCGAATTTGAATAATAATTCTTCACTTCTTTATAGCTACGGGGACCTTAGAAAAAGGTCCCCTGTTTTTAGTTAGTGCCGGATATCTCTACCAGCCTATCGGCCTCTTTCATCAGAGCCTTCTTGTAAACCTGATAGCGGCGAACAATGTAATATTTAGGATATATTCACGGCATCCTATGAAATTACGAAGCAAGCTTATGCCCTTCCGAATCTTTTTCGCCTTCTTACGGCCACCTGGCATTCTTTTAAGACCACAGATGATTTCCTCTTCCTTCTCCAATGCTTCCTCATTGCCCTTTAGAAATTTGCTTTCGTGCTCCCCCGGCTCAAGAACACGGATGTTGCTCTGCAGCATAGGAATTAACTGTATCGGCTTTTCTTCCCAACGCGCCTTGGTAATGTCTATCTCGCCAGGACAACGCATACCGTATTTATCTAAAAATCTTTTGAATGCTTCGCAGGCTTCTTTGCCTCCCGAGAGCTTTGCCATTTCTTCAAAGAAGTTCTCATTAGGAGGCTCTTTGGAAATGTATTCCAATACTTCCGAATATTTGCGGATAGTGTCTGCTACGTCACATAAGGCCAGACCCATCTCCGTGGTAACATTATTATCCACTGATTTGGAAAGGGAGTCAGCGACGTTCTTCTCTCCCAGCCATTTCTCCACATTCTTGTGGAGAAAGTCATTAACCAGTATCCCAGCGATGATGCTTGCTTACTATCTCGATAAGGCAATCAGGGAATATGAGGAAAAACTCGGTCTACTTAGGTTTAAAAGGATACCCCATTAAACCTGTAGCCGGAACCCCATAAGGTTTCTATATACTCAGGCTCAGAAGGGTCTTTTTCTATTTTTTTTCTTATTTTTTGAATATGCACAGCAACGGTAGCAATTTCTCCATAATAATCTTCCCCCCATATTCGATCAAAAAGCTGTTCTTTACTAAACACAATATTAGGGTGGGCCGCCAAAAATAATAGGAGTTCGTATTCTTTCGCTGTCATCGATACTTCTTTTCCGTTTACAAATACACGATGGGAAGAGGTCTGAATCTCTAAACCCTTATGATTAATAATATCCACCGACGGTTTTTTACCCATTAAACGCTGATATCTCTCTATATGGGATTTAATTCTTGCTACAAGTTCGGCAGGACTAAAGGGTTTAGTGATATAATCATCAGCTCCGTAGCCCAGCCCCCGAATTTTGTTTATATCTTCACTTTTTGCAGAAATAACAATTACAGGGATTTCAAGTTTTTCTCTTATGCCTTTTATTATTTCATACCCGTCCTTCCCGGGCAGCATCAAGTCAACTATGACCAGATCATATATACCTGTCAAAGCCTTTTTTAGTCCTGATGAACCGTTATTGTCAATATCAACTTGATATGCGTTTAATTCAAGATAGTCTTTCTCCAGCTCAGCTATATTAGTGTCATCTTCAATTATCAGAACTTTTTTCACTAAAGACCACCTCCCCTTCTACGTCTTTAATGGGAAGAATAATCTTAAAAGATAAACCGTTATTTTTATTTCCCGCCTCTATTCTACCGTTATGAGCTTCTATTAGTTCCCGGGAAATAGCCAGACCTAAGCCGGTACTTATGAAATCTTTGGTGCGTTCAGGCTCAACACGGTAAAATCTATCAAAGATATAAGGAATTTTTTCTTCTGGAATACCAGGACCATTATCTTCTATTTGAAGATGTATAAAATTATCCAGCCTTTTTAAGCTCACATCTATGACTAATCCTTTTTCCGGACCGTGTTTGACTGAATTACCGATAATATTTCTAACAGCCTGGTTAATCCTTTTCCCATCTAATAAAACATAGCAATCTTTTTCTATTTCATCTTGATAATTTACTTTAATGTTTTTTTCTTCCAGCTCCAAGATAGACTCCTGGATCAAGTCTTTCATAAACGCTTTTACATTAACCAGTGCAAAATGAAAATCCACCTTTTGTATATCCAACCTAGAAAAAAGGAATAGGTCATCCATCAGCTTGTTAACATATTGTGTATTATTATAGGCGATCTCCAAATACTTCTTTACTTTATCCTCAGATACTACAGCGCCTTCAAGGATTGCCTCCAGATAACCCTGAATTGAAGAAATAGGTGTTTTAAGATCATGGGATATATTTGCGATAAGGGCTTTTCTATTTTCTTCATATTCCCGTTTTATTCTTTCATTTTCCTCTAATTTCTTTGCCATTATATTGAATGAATCTATCAAAGAACCTATTTCATTCTTTGCCTCATATTCTAGTATGACATTGTAGTTCCCTTGTGCCACCTGTTCTACACCTTTTTTTAGATTGTCTATGGGCTTTATAATTTTTTTTTCAAAATGGGAAAGATAAAAAAAATGTAATAATTCCTTTGTTAGATGAAATGTAATAGCTAAAACGATAAATATACTTAAGGTTTTTATTCCTGTTTCTTTAATAATTAAGTAAACAAATAATAAATTAAAGAAAAGTATTAATGGTCGAGCAAAACGCAAGTAACGGTAATCCCATTTGAAATCTTTATCTATTTCTGTCTATTATATTTTGTAGAAAGCCTAAAAAAATGATGTTTTTTTCTATGCATTTTTATCACCCAGATTCAATTATATCATATGAGCAAATCGCCTGCGGCTAGTGGCTATCCTGAAACTAGTTACTTGTTACTGGTGACTGGTGACTAGTAAAGGCATGTGAACATGAATGTTTAGCTTTGCTGACGTGCCACCGTGCCATCGTGTCGCCGATTAAATGCCCTTTTATTTAGATGTCATTTCATCCGTTTCATATCTGTTGGTCACGTTTGCGTCATGATAATCTAAAACGGGCACTAAGCCCGTTTTAGATTTGTACGCAATCTATGTGTCATTGCTATGAAATGGTTGTTGTGTCATCCTGAGGGAGGAACGACCGAAGGATCTTAAGATTCTTCACTACGCTCAGAATGACGGGAATACTTTCGTTTATTGTGGTGCGACCGACGCGTGATAATTCTGTGGATTGAGTTCTGTTTGCAGCTTACCAGGCAAAGGATAATTCTCCCCTTAGATTAATTTCCTGTAAATCAGTAAGTTCATCTTTTTGTTTTCCATTAACTGTCACCACAATTTTTTCTACTTCATTATTTTTATTGATCCAGATGTTAAGTTCAATATTCGAATTTTCCATGGTGAAAATTTCTTTCATGCAATGGTGCCCATGATGATTACTCATCATCTTACAATTTATTCTCTCATGCATTATCTTTTTCATATTCTCAGGAAGTTCATTAATATTTAGTGAAAGGACCAGTGTCTTATCAGCTTGTTCATCTATCTTCATGTTATTCATGGTATCTAACACAAAAGCCAGCTTAGATAGCTTTTCCTTTATCCCTGCACATTTCCTGTCATTATGATTATGATGATCATGTATATGCCTCTTCAAACCATGAAACATATGGTCATGACAGTTCCCTTTATTAAATTCGGTACTGCTTTCATGTTTTACTTTCTTTCCTTCAAAATCCAATTCAGTACTAATTTTTGCTTTTGTCTGTCCATTTAGAGTGTTTTTCTCAAATTCATTAACAAAGCTGAATACTTTAATTAGATTTTTCTTACCTTCCAATCTTAAAGCACCATTAAAAACCTCCTTTTCTTTCATTGTTTTAACCACATCATACAAAAGTTTAATTTTGTTCATAAATGAACCTCCCTTTCTTTGTTCTGAGCTAATTATAAAAGGGAGGTCTAAACTGGCTATAAACAAATTCTAAAATATTTATAAAAAAGCTTGAGTGTTTCAATATATTGTGGATTTAAGGAATCCAGCTCAATTTTCTCGCGAATCTTGCATATAAACTGTTACTGCAGCAACTAGACTATCATGTCACAACTATCTTTTACCTATTTCAATTTCTTGTTCATAGCAAGCATTATCACAGCCTTTTCAATTCGTGTTTTTCTTGTTTCAGCCTTTTTCGCTTCCGTTATCCACGTAACATATTCTTTTTTACTGGTAAATGATAGTTTTTCAAAATATTCTTTGGCACTAGGCTGTTGTTCCAAAGCTATTATGAAATCCTCTGGCATCTCTATAATACGTTCTTCCTCATCCTTTTCAACTTCAACGGTAATAGTATCACCGGGTTCTTTACCTATCTCTTTTCGAAGAGCTTGAGTTAATCCCAGCATGTAACATCCAGCCATTCTAACTATAGAACCTCGATACTCTTTACCCTCAAAATAAGCTTTAACTTTAACACGCTTTGCCCCAAATACATCCTCCACATCAAATGGAATTTCAATGTAGGCTCCATTTATACCCTCATGTTTTTTAATCTCTGTCGTGAACTTTTGTCTCATATGCTACTCCTTAATACGTTTATTCCGTTATTTTCCCCGATTGGAGGGTTAGTATAATTCTAGTCTTGCTGTGCTTGCTATACTAGTGCTTTCCTTCCCGGAAAAATAATTCTCAATTTACTGGTGCCCAATAAAACATACATAGAATATAAAACTACCGCCAGTAATGTAATATCCAAGTAAACCTTTAACATAAATGTTCCTATAATCCCGTAAACCAAGCCCATGAATACAGTAACTCCTAACTGAATTTTGTTACTACTCGGATGAGTAAGCGTTAACAAACCTAAAGCCGTAAGAAGGGTAGGACATGGAACAATTCCCACCGGCGATAAAACCAAAAGAAATAGTGGATTGGTTTCAACAAATTCTGGATACCATAATCCGATAAAAATAAACCCAAAGGCTACAATAGTTTTAATACTCTTTTGGGGGGCTCCGTATGAATTTTTTCTAACAAATAATTCATACAAGGCAGATAAAGTTAATATTCCAAAGGTTACGGCATGAAAAGGATTACCGTAGACTAGAGCATTAATAGTTACTGAAGAAAACAGCATTAATATAGCTCCATTTACTGCAAACCTTTTGTAATGTTCATTTTTTACATAGAATAGAGCAAAAATGGTCACCAAAACCATTATATGAATTAAGAAATTCAAACCCAGATTTTGATTAGAAATTACCTCTAAATAATTTACAATACTTTCCTTAAACATTTAATACACTCTCCTTAATTAATTTTTTTAATTTTAACTTTTCTCTTAAGCAACATTCTCACTTTAATAACCTCTTTAATCAGAAGCTATTTCATCAAAATATTTAGTAATATTTCCATATAGAAAGCTTCTCAGCTCTCCCATCAATTGAACAGCTTCATCCCCTGGCCAGTCGGCAAGTAAGTCTCTGGGTAAAGTGGGATCGCTTGTAGCAATATCAAAGAAATTCCAACCCAATTCGAAAAGTAGCGGTAGGTAATCACCCTGGGACTGCACTTTAGTTAAATTTTGCTCAATTCCTTTGGCAAAAGCTATGAATTGTAAGTATTCATTTCTTACAACATCTATGTTAAAGACAGTATTTACAATCTTATTAGTATCACTAAGATCAAATTCCCCTACAAAATTTAAATAATCGTATTTATCTGTTACTAATTCATTAATAAAATTCGTCATTTCATAAGGCGAAACCCAAAGGTCTTTAATAACTTCAAGCATACCTAATTCCCTTAATTCATCCCGCAGAACTTGGCTTTCATCAGCAGATTTACTGAAGTTTTGTAAGGCTAATAAATACCATTTATTGTTCCAGCTGCCGTTATTCCGCAAAGCATATCTTTGAAAAAATCTAGAGACCCCTTGATTCCACAGCTTTAGATTATCGATCCCTAACTGTGTCAAATCATAGTAAATTTCACTTCCAATCTTTCGATTAATTAAAATACCTGACTTAACACTTCTAGAGAGACCCATTCTAACAGCAGTTTCGCTCTTGTCAAAATACTTCATGAATTCTATTAAATGATTTAACCTAAGAGATTTGCTGCCGGAATGCTCTCTAAAAATGTTGTAGATGAATAGAACAATGCTCACAACACTATCTCTTTTTCTTAGAATAATCTTCACTAACTCTCGCCTCCGTTATAACGTTTGTTTATGTTTTTATTTTATACGTTATTGCATATATTTGTCAATATGTTTTATGCGTTTTTTTAAAATTATTCAAAAAAAAATAAAAAATGAGAAATTAAATATCTCATCTTTACCAAATACACCTATAGCGCTCTCAAAGCAAGTAAAACATCTTCACCGGTTTAATTTCAACAATAGCCTTTAGATTTATAGTTAAAATTCAATAGTATAAGCAACATGTCTTTTGCTCTGAGTTTGGATGATAAAAAAATTTGGGTTATCAAATTGATAACCCAAAATAAAAAAAAGGGGGTGTAATGAAATCTAATTTAAGGAAGTTTTAGAATATTACCATTTTTCATGATCATGTGTATAGCCCTTTAGTCTCTTCCAAATTTCATCTAGAGCAGATATTGATTCTGGATTCAAGCTACCTTGAGCAGCCGCAATGTTTTCTATAAGATGCTCTTTACGACTGGCCCCAAGGATGATTGTGCTAACTAAATTATTCTGCCATAGCCATTGAAGTGATAATGCTAACATCGTTTTACCCTCTTGTTCTGCAACCTTCTCGATTTCTTCCATTGCTTCAAAATTCCTACTATTCCAAAAGCGCTCCTGATAATTTTTTCTACTAGCAAACCTTCCTCCATCAGTAGGGCTTTCTTCAAACTTATACTTTCCAGATAACATTCCTCCAGCTAGAGGATTATACGCTGCTAAACCAATATTAAAAGCTTTACAAAGGGGAAGAAGTTCAACTTCTATACTACGAGAAAGCACATTATAACCTGTTTGAAAAAGACACTTTTGTGGCTACTATTACTTCTTTGCGTTTTCCTTTTAGAGCTTTTCCTAGAAAAACCTCAGATTGACCCTCTGTATAATTATTAGCTGTGTCAAAAAAGTTTATTTCGCTATCTATACAATGATCTACCATCCACTGAGAAATTTTTTCATCAGTTTGGCCTCCGAAAGTCATAGTTCCCATGCACAGCCGCGATGTTTCAATATCAGTTCCCTTTAGCTTTATCCTTTCCATTATCATACCTCCCCGTAAAATAGTAATTAGTATTTGGATAGTTCCTTATATGCAGAAGGTATTCTATCTTTTATTACATTACTTCCTGGAACGACATTTTTACTACGGGCCAAGGAGACTTCTATTTGCATGCCTATAGCCTGTTCGTATTCTGGAAAACTAGACACTTGTATTGACCCAAAGGGGTTTACTACCATACTAGCTCCAGACCCACAGGTATTAGCTACAATTATATAAATACGATTTTCACTTGCACGTGTTCTTGCAAATAACTTATAGTAATCATTTGTGAAATCCACAGGCCAAGCAATAATATCTGCCCCCATTAGAGTTAAGCAACGTGCGACCTCTGGGAGGAAACCCTCATGCCCAAGCATAACACCTATGCGGCCAATCTCAGTTTCCCATACGACTAACTCATCTCCAGGTACAAAAGTTCCTCTTTCATCATCAGTTAGATGAGCTTTATAGTAATGTTTACAAGCACCATCAGGATAAAAAAGATAAGCAGCTTTATAAGCACTTCCATCTACATTGAAAGTTCCTGTAGTTACTAAATGTATCTTACTTTTAATAGCTATTTCTCTGAGGCTATCAGTAAGCATATTATTATTTATGTAGTTGTTTAGGCAAGGCATATCGGGTAAGACTAAAAGCTTCGCATTTTTCAAAGCCATCCGTTCCACAAAAACACTAACTATTTTTATAAAGTTCTCAAATAGTGTACTTTTATTAAGCTGTACTAACCCACAATAGGAAGAATAATCTTCCGGAATTATCCCTTCTTTTAAATACACACTTATAGGTAAGTCTTCATAGTTATCATTTATTATTTTATAAATCTCTGGCCGTCTTTCTTCAAATGAGGTAAAATGACCAGTAAAATTATTTTCATCTTTACTAGTGTCTAAATCTATTTCAGCGAAGGCAATTTCTTGATCATTAGAGGATGCCATTTTAATTATTGAACCCTCCGGCGAAATAATACAACTTCTACCACAATAAACCACAGTGTCGGCTTCTATTCCTACCTTATTTGCAACTATCATCCAAACCCTATTTTCAATAGCCCTTGTAGGTAACATGAACTCACACTGTGGATTTGATAGCTTATCGGGTTGATTATCGGAGGTAACTAAATTAGTTAAATCAATAATTAGTTCAGCACCTTTTAGCGCTAATATACGAGGAATTTCTGGCTGGCGAGCATCAGCACAGACTATCATTCCTACCCGCCCAAATTTAGTATCAAAAACCTCAAAATTCTCACCTGACGAGAACCATTTTTCATCAAAGTGCCATAAAAAGGACTTTGCTGCTCTGCCAATAATCTCACCCTGCGGGCCTATCAGTACCGCCGTATTTAAAAATCTTCCTTTAATATTCTCTGCTAATCCGACAGCTAAATAAAACTCATACTCCTGTGCTTTCTTCCTGAATAATTCCAGCGCTTTAGTAGTTTTTTTTATCTGCTCTTCAACATCTCCATATAACCCCAATATATAGCCTGGAAAAGTACATTCAGGTAGAACTACTAAGTCTGGCTTATCTAAAGCAGCTTTATCAATCATTTTTAAAGCATTATCTAAAGCTAAGTCCGACTGACCAACGTCATATGCATTTAATTGTAAAGAAGCTACTTTAATAGTCACATTATCCTCCTATTATTACTTTTTTAAAGTTAAATAAGAAAACCTCTCGGAGTTGGTACCTTTAATAAAATATTGAAGACAATATAAACTAAAATTACAATACTAGTTGATAATAGAAGTGAATTACGAACCTTCATAGCCATTTTAATATTAGCCTCCTGTGACTGTAGGCTTACACACATTACTATTAAATAAATGAAAGTTACACTGTAAAATCCAAATGTTGAGATTACAGAAATATAGATAATACTAATTACAACAATACTAATAATTCTTTTGTAATTAATTTGATTAAACTTTTCTCTAACTTCAACTTTTGAAAACACATTTTGTAATAAAATTATTAGTGACAAAATGGCTATTCCACCTATTAAAATATACGGGAAAACATTAGAGGGATAACTCAATTTATTCGTTTGGTATAAAAACACTGCACAAATACCAAGCATAACAAAGCTCATAATTATATTAGCAAACCGTTGAGTCATTTTTCTTTACCTCCAATCCTATATTTTTCTTTATGTGCGAAAGAATCAAAGGTGTAAAAACTGATAATATGCTTAATATTATTAAAATAAAACTTACCGGTCTTAAAAACATTATCTGTAGTATTGAGCCCTTTGCATGTGCAATTACCAATGATACTCCTAAAGCATCTTCAGCAATAGGTCCAAGAACCAATCCAAGGGCCAGTGGTCCAGGGTCGATACCCACTTTAGATAAAATGTATGCAATAACTCCAAAAATAACCATAACAAAGACATCGAACATACTATTACGTAAAGCATATGCTCCAATACTGGAAAGCACTAAAATTATTGGTGCTACAAAATATAAAGGTACATTTAGAATATTGGCAACTAATTTAATCATAAAATAACCCACAGGCAGCATTATTAAATTGGCGATTATTAAGGATGTGATAAAGGTATATGCCACATCTCCACTTTGAGTTAAAAGTTTCGAGCCAGGAATTATTCCATGTGCAAGTAAACCTCCCATAACGACGGCAGCTGCGGGACAGCCTGGAATTCCTAGCGCCATCATTGGAATCAAAGAGCCTCCGATAACCGCGTTATTAGAAGATTCAGATGCCATTATACCTTCCAGGGCACCTTTGCCATATTTTTCAGGGTTTTTATCCCATCTTTTAGCTTCATTATAAGCAATTAGAGAAGCAACTGGTCCTCCCGCGCCTGGTAACATACCTATAAATGCTCCCAATATCGAAGACCGAATAATTATTGAACGCCCTTTTTGAAGCATCTCAGATACCAAAGATTTAAATAAATTAGGTGTTTGTTTATATTTTGCAATATATTTTTCATTCCGCTCCATTAAGGTTAACATTTGGGAAAAAGCAAAAAAGCCTATTAAAGCTGGAACTAATTGAATACCTTGTATTAATGGCCTATAACCAAAAGTAAATCGGGGTATCCCCGCTACTGGATCAAGTCCTATTGTTCCTATCAATAGACCTAGTAGTCCTCCTAATAAACCTTTTAATACATTTCCTGTTGACATAGCACTAATTGTAGTTAACCCAAAGATACAAAGCCAAAAATACTCTGGTTTTCCAAACTTTAAAGAAACTTGAGCTAGCGGTGCAAATAGTGTTAGTAAAATTACTACCCCTACTATCCCACCTATGACAGAGGATATTAAACTGGCTAGCAATGCTTTATCTGCTGCTCCATTTTTAGTCATTTGATAACCATCAAATGTAGTAGCAATAGACGAAGGAGTTCCAGGAATATTTAATAGTATAGCTGCATTTGCTCCTCCATAGATAGCTCCACACCAAACTGCTCCTAACATTACAAGTCCAGAGGCTGGTTCCATAACAAAAGTAACAGGAACAAGTAGAGCTACCGCCATAGTTGCAGTTAATCCAGGCAACGTACCAACTACGATTCCAGCTGCAATACCAAATACCATCAGAAGAATGTGATATGGGCTTAAACTGTTCATAAAACCAGAAATTATAAGCTCAATAATATTCTGTTCCATCACTTACCTCCCTTTCTCTAGCTTATGTAAGATGGTAAGTAAATGGGTCTTATCCCATTTACTTACCCATTAGATATTTACTTATTATATTTTTCGATTAATGCTTTTGCCTCAGCATGATATTTTGTAACAAACTCTTTTACTTCGTTACCGGTCTTCCAGTCTGTACTAAACATAGCATTTCTCATACTATCTTGATACTCAGAATTATCCCAAATATTTTTAAATCCAGTTTCTAACTTTTGCAACATTTCAGGTGCTAATCCTTTCGGAGCCACATAAATTCTACCAACAAAGCTTTGAACATCATAACCCTTTTCCTTAAATGTTGGTACACCAGGAACAAAAGGATGTTCCTTATCAAAAGTGACACCTAAGATGTTAAAATTATCTTTTTCAGAAATAACAACACCTATATTGGCCATTCCAGCATCAATATGTTTTCCAAGTATAGACCCCAGTAAATCTGAGCCACCTTTAAGAGGTACTATAGATACTTCAATCCCAGCTTTCTCCATAAACATAAGTGTTGCAACATGGCCATCACCAAGTGCTCCCGGTACTCCCACGGTTAACTTTCCAGGGTTATCTTTAGCAGCTTGCACAAATTCCTCAATAGTAGTGTATTTACTTCCTTGGGGTGTAATTAAAATTTGTGGGTCACTTGCTGTTTGGCAAATATAATCAAAGCTATCAGCATTGAAGTCTCCGGAACCACTAATCGATTGCAAAAGATAGTTTGGAATGTTTACTGTTCCAATAGTATATCCATCATTTTTTGATTTAGCTATATCGGAAGCTCCTACAGCCCCTCCTGCACCAGGCTTATATACAAATGTAAAGTTATTTCCAAATTGTTCTTTAGCATGTTTATCGATCATCCTTGTTAACATATCACTTCCGCCACCCGGATCATAAGGAACAATCATATTTATTGGTCTATCTGGATAGTTTGCTTCACTTTTTTTCTCAGGTGTTGGAGTGTTTGATTGACCGCAACCACTTATTAATATCATTAACGCTATTAGTAAAAGACTCACAGATACAATTGACTTATTTTTTAATTTCATTATTATACCTCTCCTCTAATAGTAAATTTTTAAATATTTTTATGTACTCATCCCAATACGGTGAATAGCAAAACCTGTATTATGTTCTAATAAGAATTCAGATTTAGTTATTTTTCCTGAAGCAACCTCAATAACTTCTTTCAATATCATTTCTCCTGCTTCTTCAATAGTAAGATCAGCTTCTAAAATATCACTAACATCCAAATCCATTGTGTCTCGCATATATCCAGCAGAAAATGGATTACCGGTGACTTTAATAGTGGGCATTATTGGATGGGATATTGTATGTCCACCACCAGTGGAAAAAACTAATAACTGCGAACCACCGGCAGCTATACCAGTTATCGATTCAGCGCCATGCCCTGGGGTAGCCATTAGATAAACACCTGGAGTATTAGGTGGTGTTTCAGCCCAATCAACCACCCCTTGCATTGGAGCCGTTCCACTCTTTTTAGCAGCACCTAATGATTTCTCTTCGATAGTAGTTAATCCACCTTCGATATTATCCCCGGTAGGATTAGTGCCACGGATGTCTTCCCCAGTATCTAATATGCGTTGTTCAAAATCTGCAATAGTCTTCCAAATTTTATCTGCAACTCCTTGATTAACAGCACGGGATGCTAGCCAATCCTCTGCACCCATAAGTTCAGTTAGTTCTGCTAAAATGGAACGACCACCTTTAGCAATTATTAAATCTGAACAGTGTCCTAAAGCGGGATTTGAGCTTAATCCGGAGGTTGTATCTGATGTACCGCAGTTCAAGCCAAAGAGCAACTTAGAAATTGGTACCTCTTCTCTTCTTCTCAAAGTAATCTTTCTTGCTATTTCCATGGCTGCCCTTATAGCTTTAGTTGTAGACTCTAATGTACCACCACTATCTCTAATATTAATTATCTCAACAGGCTTTCCGGTTTTGGAGACTTCTTCAGCTATTTCCTCTGCAGTATTACCTTCTTCTATAAAATGGTCAAGAATAACAACACCGCCTATATTAGGGTTTTTGGCAGTCCCTACTAAGGTTTTGAAAGTAAAGCGAATATCAGACTTAGTTTGGGCCCTTCCCAGCGGATGTATAATCGGAATAGCTCCGTACACGGATCTAGCAACCCTCTCAGCTAAGCCGTTAGAATAAATAGTACTTGATAAAATTAATAAATGGTTTCTTGTACCAACAGTACCATCAGGATTTATATAACCCCAAAATTTATCCATATTTTCACCTCCCTTTGGCTAAGTCGCCTCTTCCACGTATACTTTCAACATTTTGAATATGAACATGTTCCCCAACATTGATATCCTTATTAGCGATTCCTATAGTTAAGCCATACTTTAATATTTTTTCACCCTTTTTTATTTGTTTGATAGCAATTTTATGTCCGTATCTAACTTCATCTGTTAATTCAATAAATTCAGAATTCTCCCCAACTTTAATTTCTAGTTTAGCGCCTTTCTCTAGTCCTTCTTGTAGAATTGTAGTTACACTATCTTTTTCGTTCACTACAAAATTTGTCTTTTTCGGCAAAGGTTCCCCTCCTTTTCTATTTAAATATTAGAAAAAATGTTAATTAGCACCCCCTTAACAAACTCAACAAATATTAAATTGATTCACCAATTCTACTAATTGAGACTTCTCCATTGCTCAGTATTTCATTCTTAGTCATCTGTCCAGATGCAATAGATATAATCCTATGCATGATTTTATCCCGCGCAAGTTCTAAACCTAGTGTCCCTTCCATAACACCACTAACATCAACATCAATATCAGAAGCCATTATCTTAACAGTTTTTTTGTTTCCTGAAATTTTAATGGTAGGAACTACTGAAATACCAATTGGATTTGATCTGCCAGTGGAAAATAATATTAAATTTGCCCCACCTGCTGCAATTGCAGTAAGGTTTTCAACGGCAGCAGCAGGTGCATCCATAAGGAACAATCCTTTGCCTGTAGGTTTCTCACCGTAGGCAACCAACCCCTCTATAGCCTTAGATCCTCCTTTTCTAATAGCACCTAATGTTTTATCCTCTATTGTAGATAGACCTCCGGCAATATTATCCAAAGTGGGATTGTTCTTTAGAAGATCCAACCCTTGACTTTTAGCTATATTTATATATTTATCGGCACATTTTTGAATTTGCTCTGCAATCTGTTTAGTTCTAGCTCTACGCATTAGAATATGCTCAGCACCTATCCACTCTGTAGGTTCAGACATTATAACAGTTCCGCCTTGTTCAACTATCCAATCCGATACCATACCAACAGCAGGATTCGAAGATATCCCTGATGTAGCATCAGATCCACCACATTCAACTCCTAAAACTAATTCATCAAAACCAATTAATTCCCGCTGTTGAGCAGTGCTTTCAAATATTAAAGATTGTCCAATTTTGAGACCTTTTTCAAGAACTCCAATAAATCCACCATCATCTTGTAATGAAAGCGTTGCCACAGGTTTCCCTGTTAATTTAATACCTTTAGCAATCTCATTTGCGGAGTTAGGTTCCAAGCTAATTACCAAACAAGCCCCAATGTTAGGGTTTTTGCCTAAACCAATTATGGACCTACGATGCAAATTAAAATCTTCACCCATTTGACCACGACCATATCCAGGGCAAATTGCTATCGAACCATTAAGTAGCTGGCTTAATGTTCTTACAACTGGGTTGGCATTATCCATTCCTGCAATAATACCTAAATAATTTCTCGCACCAACCTGACCATCGGACCGTCTATATCCCAAAAATCCTTTGTTATCCAAAATCAATTACCTCCGATTCGGGTACTCTGAATATTATGGATGTGTACATGACTACCCACTTTTATACTGGCTTTTGCTATCCCAATTACTTCACCATATTTTATTACTGAATTACCTTTAGAGATATCCTTAAAAGCAACTTTGTGGGCTAAGCCAATATTATCCAGACTATTAAGAATACACTTTACACCAAACCCTGAAATTTCAATAGTTTCACCTTTTAATACATCATCTAAAACAACTGCTACATTATCTTTTTCTACTAACAATAAAGCTTTTTTCATACAACTCACCTCATATAAACGCTATTAATTACAAATTTTCTTTTATATATGGATTTACTATTTCCCAAGCCCCCATAATATGGGTTTTCATAGCTTGCTCCGCAATAGACTCATTTTTTGTTTTTAATGCTTCAACAAGCTCAGAGTGTTTAACAAAAGTATCTTCAACCCGATCATGAGACATACTTACTAATGCAAACATTTTTATATGTAAATTTAAATTTTTCCATAGTTCATAGGCACGTTTGTGCTGTGCTTTTCCCATTACAAATCGATGAATTTCCATAGTATTAGGAACAGCAGTTACACCATCGTCATTTTTAAGTTCGGCTATATCCATTAGACACTTATCAAGATACTTTATATCCTCGTCGTTAAACCTAGTAACTGCTATTTTAGCAGCTAATCCTTCAACGGCACTACGCAATGAGTAAATTTCGAAGACATCCTCTTTTGTAATTTTAGTCACAAAAATACTACCATTTTCTGCTCTTGATAAGAATCCTTCATTTTCCAATACTATTAGTGCATCATGAACTGGTCCACGGCTTACTCCAAAATTACGAGCAATTTCGGATTCAACAATAACCTCACCAGGTTTAATATCACCCATAATTATTTTTTTTCTTAATATATTAAGGATTTGGTCTTTTAAACTAGGTCGTTCAATAATCATTTTTGAACACATCCTTTCCCTAATTGCTGCTTATGTTAATCGTTAAAATAAGGCCATTTTTTATATTAAGTTAAGTTTCCCTCCCAAAGAAAATACTTAAAATGCAAAAGCATTTTTCGATAGCAGATAGCGGCTAGCGGCTAGCCGCTAGCCGCTATCTGCATAATACATCATTTAAAAGAATATTTCAATAATTATTTTGGTAATTATTGAAATATTCTTTTATTATTTACTTGTTTTAATTATAAATATACCCAGGGAAATAACATATCGGCCAATTTTAAAAACCCGAAAACCTAAACGCATTTTTGTATGCGTACTGGTTTCGGGTTTTTATTTATAACCACACTATAAACAATAAGGAAAAAAATTCTTTGTATATTATCCAATACTACGTGTTTTCCTTTTTCAAAAGAGAATTATCAAATACTATTAAATCTGAATAAAGAAAACGACAAATAATTATATTATTAGTCATCGCTCTAAATATTGAACCTTCAATGTCCTTATTATTTAGAGCTTAGTCGCTCTATTACTAAATTTATATCATCATCATTGATTTCTTTATGGGTAACAAATCGTACCTTTGTCGGTCCAATATCCTTGGCCATTATTCCGTTTTCCGCTAGTTTAGCAAGAAACTCTTTCATAGTAATTAACTCCGATATTATCTCTACAATTACAATATTAGTTTCAATCTCATCACTACAGACACTGAGGTAAGGTAATTCGCTCAAACCGTGGGCTAATTTCTTTGCACGCACATGGTCTTCCTCTAGTCTGTCAATCATTGTTTCTAGAGCGACTATCCCCGCAGCCGCCATAATTCCAATTTGCCGGAATCCTCCACCTAGCATTTTTTTCCATTTAGCAGCTCTGCTAATAAATTCTTGCGAACCTACTAATAAAGATCCCATCGGCGCAGCCAATCCCTTTGTCAAGCAAAATTGAACTGAATCAACACCTTGAACAAGCTCTTTTACATCCACTTTACAAGCAACTGCTGCATTAAAAATCCTTGCACCGTCAATATGGATTTTCAAACCAAAGCCACGAGCACATTTGACCAATTCTCGCATTTCCTCAGGTTTAGTTACGCTCCCTCCCCCACGGTTAGAGGTATTTTCTAAGCATAAAAGTGAAGGATTGGGATTGTTAATGCTTGGCTTGCGAACATATCCCTTAATTAGTTCGGGTGTAAGCTTTCCCTTAGTTCCGGGTATAGGACAGGTTTGGGCATTAGCTAAAACCGATACCCCCCCAACCTCATTATAATAAATATGGCTTTCTGCCTCTAAAAAAACTTCATCGCCCCTTTGGGTGTGGGTTAAAAGTGCAACTAAATTCCCCATTGTTCCACTTGCAACAAATAAACCAGCCTCAAATCCTAATTTATCTGCTGCTAATTCCTCTAAATGCCTAACTGTAGGGTCCTCTCTATAACCATCATCCCCAATTTCCGCTGATGCCATTTTATTCCACATAAGTGAAGTCGGTTTAGTTAAGGTATCACTCCTGAGATCAATTATCCTCATAAAACACCTCTTTCTTTTTAATTGTACTGACATATTAAAATCTGACCCAAGCCCTGCCAAACTTCAGTTACTGCAATATTCACATTTTTATAAAAAGCCTTTGATAGCTTCACTAGCTGCTCCTTGAAAAATTATGGTTTTTTCCATATTCCATCACCGCTCAATTAAAAATGGGTGATTTTTTAAATCACCCATC
>JUEF01000104.1 GCA_000802045.1 Peptococcaceae bacterium BICA1-8 | reverse complement strand
GGGCGCTTAGTTATCACTGTTATAGGAAAATGACTTGCATAAGTAATTTATTTTATATATACTTAATAATGCTGATAAACCTTAAGCTCAGATTAATGATTCTCCGACGTTATTCTTGGCTTATGGGGTTCAATAAATTTAAGGAGGTGACATTGATGGTTCTAAAAAGTGACCAAAAACAAGAACTTATTAAACAGTTCCAAATTCATGAAAGTGATACAGGATCACCGGAAGTGCAAATAGCAATTCTAACTAACAGAATAAACTATTTGACTGAACATTTAAAAGAACATAAAAAAGACCATCATTCCCGTAGGGGTTTGCTGAAAATGGTTGGACAAAGAAGGGGTCTTTTGAATTATTTAATAAAAAATGATATCGAAAGATATCGTAAAATTATATCCATTCTTGGCATACGTAGATAGTCGACAGAAAAAGAGCGGTTTATACCGCTCTTTAAGTTTTATATTAGAAAAGATAGGATATAATAAGAATAAAGTTTTAGGTAACTATGTGATTGCTAAACCATTATCCACTTTATAAGTAGGAGGTACTTATGGAAAATAAAAATATTTTAAGAAAAGCAATAAATGTAGGAGGACGCACGTTAACCTTAGAAACGGGTCGTTTGGCAAAACAGGCTGGTGGTGCCGTTTTTGCCCAATATGGCGATACCGCGGTTTTAGCTACTGCAACCGCCTCTAAAGAACCACGTGAAGGAATAGACTTTTTTCCTTTAACTGTTGATTATGAGGAAAGGTTATATGCAGTAGGTAAAATTCCAGGTGGATTTATGAAAAGAGAAGGTAGACCCAGTGAAAAAGCTGTTTTGTCATGTCGTCTTATTGACAGACCAATTAGACCTCTTTTTCCTAAAGGCTATCGTAATGATGTACATATTGTGTCAACCGTGCTTTCTGTTGACCAAAACAATCCACCTGATATGGTAGCAATGGTTAGTGCTTCTACGGCCTTACATATATCACAAATACCATTTCAAGGTCCTATTTGTGCAGTAACTATGGGATTAGTTAATGATGAATTTATAGTTAATCCTAATGTAGAACAGGCCGAAAAAAGCAAGTTGCACTTAGTTGTTGCTGGAACCAAAGATGCTGTGATGATGGTTGAGGCAGGAGCTGAGGAAGTATCTGAGGAGATTGTATTAGAAGCTATTATGCAGGGGCACAGCGAAATAAAAAAAATTATTGAATTTATTGAGGAGTTTCGTAAGGAAGCTTTAGAAAAAGGTTTAGCAAAAGCTAAAGAAGAACCTATTATAGTTGAAATACCCATTGAAATTGAAACAGAAGTTAGGGCTTTTGCTATGGACAAGCTTTTAAATGCAGTTCAAACAAAGGATAAGCATGAAAGAGAAGTAAATATCAGTAAGGTTAAGGAAGAAACCTTTAACCATTTCGCAGAAAAATTTTCGGATGAGTTAAAAAAGATTAAAACCGTGTTGGATAGCTTATTAAAAGAGATTGTTCGCAAATTGATTACTGTTGATAAAATTCGTCCTGATGGTAGAGCTTTAGACGAAGTTAGACCAATCTCCTGTGAAACTGGTATACTTCCTCGGACCCATGGCAGCGGTTTATTTACTAGGGGACAAACCCAAATATTATCAGTGGTAACACTAGGTGCTACAGGTGAAGAACAAATTATTGATGGTTTAGGGCTGGAAGAATCGAAAAGATATATGCATTATTATAATTTCCCACCCTTTAGTGTAGGTGAAGCAAGACCTATGAGAGGACCGGGTCGAAGAGAGATAGGACATGGTGCACTAGCTGAAAGAGCATTAGAACCTATGATTCCCTCAGAAGAAGATTTCCCTTATGCAATTCGGGTTGTATCCGAAGCTTTAGAATCAAATGGATCAACCTCAATGGGTAGTGTCTGTGGAAGTACTTTGGCTTTAATGGATGCTGGTGTACCCATTAAAAAACCTGTTTCAGGGATAGCAATGGGTCTAGTTAAACATGGCGATGATTTTTCAATATTAACTGATATTCAAGGAATGGAAGATGCATTAGGGGATATGGACTTTAAAGTTGCAGGAACTAAAACCGGGATCACAGCAATTCAAATGGACATCAAAATTGCCGGGATTTCACGAGATATATTAAAAGAAGCTTTGGAACAAGCCCGTAAGGGACGGCTGTTTATAATGGATAAAATGCTAGAAGTAATTAAGGAAGCCCGTGCTGATTTATCTCCATATGCACCTAGAATTATCACTATAACCATTGACCCTGAAAAAATAAGAGATATTATTGGACCAGGGGGTAAGACCATCAAGAAAATTATTGAAGAAACTGGAGTTAAAATAGACATTGAAGATGACGGTAAGGTATTTATTGCCTCTGTCGATGTGTCCTCAGCCCAGAAAGCTATAAAATTAATTGAAAATTTGACTAAAGAATTAGAAATAGGACAAATCTATCTTGGAAAAGTTGCAAGGATTACAAACTTTGGTGCTTTTGTAGAAGTATTGCCAGGGAAAGAAGGCTTGGTACATATTTCTCAGTTAGCATTAGAAAGAGTTGAAAAAGTAGAAAATGTAGTACAAGTGGGCGATGAAATTATGGTTAAAGTAATTGAAGTTGACCGTCAGGGTAGAGTGAATTTATCTCGAAAAGAATTTCTAAAGGAACAAGAAAAAAATAATGAAATTAAGTAAGCCGAAATATTATTTCGGCTTACTTTTTTGTTCTTTTTGAGAAGATAAAAAAATATAATCCCTTAAAAAGATAATTAATATCGGAGGATATAATACATTATCTATGGTGAGGGGGATATGAAAGATGAAAGTAATATTTTTAAGAAAAAGGAATATCTTTCTAATTATTGGTGGGATAATAATCTTATTACTCTTATTATTAGTAATTTTAAGTTTTTTTAATTCCAGTACTGCTCCTACCATGCAAATTGATCCTATTTATCAAGGCAATACGGATAAACCTTGTGTCGCATTAACTATTAATGTTGACTGGGGTGAGGATATTATTCCTGATATGTTGGCTATACTAGATGCAAAAAGAGTAAATGCAACCTTTTTTATTACAGGGCGTTTTGCTACTAAATTTCCGGAAATAGTTAAACAAATTAGTGAAAAAAATCATGAGATTGGTAATCATGGGTATTCCCATCCTCATCCTGATAGACTTTCCGTAGCAAAAAATCTTGAAGAAATAAAAAAAACCAATGATATTTTAAAAGAAATAACGCAGAAAGATATTTCATTGTTTGCGCCTCCCTATGGTGAAAGGGGGACCAATTGTCTACAAGCCGCTCAGAAGGCAGGTTATAAGACCATTCTCTGGACTGCTGATACCATTGATTGGCAAGAACCACCACCTTCAGTAAATACATTAGTTAATAGGGTTACGGGAAAAAAGTTAACTAACGGGACTATTATCCTCATGCATCCTAAGCCTCATACTTTGGAAGCTTTACCAGTGATTATTGATGTAATTTTAAAAAAAGGCTATCAGATTCAAAAAGTATCAGAAGTTATTTAAACGGGCCAAAGCCCGTTTTTAACGTATTGGAGAAAAGCTTTAGATTATTAAGGGCTGTGGTACATCCACACGGGAGTCATAGTGGCGGTTAGTCATCGGATAAACATGTAAATCAGAGGTCATACTATTTAGGACATAATTATTCGTAAAGGAGATTAAAAATGCGCAGGGTCATATTGGTATTTTTTATAATGTGCTTTTCGTTAGGAGTAACAACTTCTCTTTGGGCAAAAGAGCCAGTAATCGGAGCGCAAGCAGCTGTACTTATTGATGCTGGAACAGGCAGGGTGCTTTATGGAAAAAACCATAAACAATATAGACCTCCAGCTAGTACCACAAAAATGATAACAGCTATAATTGGCATAGAAAACGGAAATTTAGATGATATTATTATTATTTCCGACAGAGCTTCTCAGACAGGTGAAGCCAGTTTAAATCTTGTTACTGGTGAACGGATTACATTAAAAAACTTATTATATGGTGCACTTCTAAGATCTGGTAATGATGCATGTGTGGCAATCGCAGAGTATACGGCATCAACAGTAGAAGAATTTGTTGCTCTAATGAACTTAAAAGCTCAACTGCTAGGATGCTATGATACTAATTTTGTTAATACAAATGGTCTTCCTGCAAAAAACCACTATAGCACTGCTTATGACTTAGCTCAAATAGCAAGATATGGGCTAAATAACGAAATTTTTGCACAAATAGTATCTACCGCTAATTATACGATTACCTGGGAGGAAAGTAATAGAAAAAGAGTAATTAAGAATACCAATAGGTTGTTAACATCTTATTACGGTGCTACAGGAATTAAAACAGGCACAACAGATGAGGCAGGCTATTGTTTGGTAGCGTCAGCAAAGAAGGATAACAGAAATTTAATTGCAGTAGTATTAAAGAGTAATAACCGATTTCGTGATGCAGAAATCTTATTGAATTATGGTTTTAATAACTTCAGAAATATAAATATTATCCAAAAGAATAAACTTATTAATTATCCTAGCTCTGAATTTGGTAAAGACTTATACTTTTATACGGGAAATAATTTGACGATTACAGTTAGCGATAAAGAAAAAATCAACATTACTCAGGAGTTACAACTAGATATTGATAAAATAAATAATAATGTTAATGTCAATGAGGTGGTAGGGAGGCTAAAATATTTAAATTCTGGTCTAGAAGTAGGCTCGGTGCCAATATTAACCGCTCAGGAAATAGTTAAAAATAAGGAACCGTGTAATTATTGGAAGATATTTAGCGACAATTAAAGGGGAAAGCCAAAAAAAAAAAGAATTATAAGACTAGGAATGAATTGACGATAAGGATTACATCCCCTGATTGTGGGGGTTTAGTAACGCCGCTGAGATAGTGAATCAAAGGGGGTAAAGAAATGTATACAACAAGATATGAAACAAGTATATTAAAGAATGGTATAAGGGTTGTTTCTGAACATATACCATATGTTAAATCAGTAGCAGTAGGTATTTGGGTAGGAGCTGGTTCAAGGTTTGAAAGTGAAGAATACAGCGGCATTTCCCATTTTTTAGAACATCTATTCTTTAAAGGAACGGAAAAAAGGAGTGCAAAAGATATTGCGGAAAGTTTGGATTCAGTTGGAGGGCAGCTGAATGCGTTTACAACTAAAGAATATACCTGTTATTATGCAAAAGTCTTAGATGATCATTTAGAATTAGCGCTAGATGTACTTAGTGATATGTTTTTTAACAGCAAATTTTCCGAAAAGGATATTTTAAAAGAACGTGAAGTTATAATTGAAGAAATTAAAATGTATGAAGATACACCCGATGAGATTATCCATGATCTTTTCTCTCGAACAATATGGGAAGATCATCCTTTGGGAAGACCTGTGCTAGGTACTGAAGAAACTATAAGCACTTTTACTAGAGACGATTTTTTGCAATTTATTAAGTCCCATTATGTACCGGATAATATTGTGATTTCATTAGCAGGCAAGGTAGATCACACTAAGATTATTGAGGTTTTGGATAAGCTCTTTGGTGATGCCATCAAAGGGACAGTAGAAAGATATCCTTTCCCACCTCATAATCATTTTCAAATACAAAATGTTTATCGTGATGTAGGTCAAGTGCAAATCTGTCTAGGTTCACCCGGATTACCTCAAGACCATCCTCAGATTTACCCCTTATACATATTAAATAGTGTTTTAGGGGGCGGACTTAGTTCCCGTCTAGTCCAAGAGGTTAGAGAAGAAAGAGGTTTGGCATATTCCGTCTACTCCTATCATTCAGCATTTTCGGATGCAGGTTTATTTACCTTTTATGCAGGCACTAGGCCGGATAATTATGAACAAGTAATTCAGCTAATACTAAAAGAAGCCTTTGATATTGCGAATGAAGGTATTACGGAAAAGGAATTGCTGAAAACAAAAGAACAGTTAAAAGGTAATTTGTATTTAGGATTAGAGAGTGTGGGCAGTAGAATGACTCGTATTGGTAGATCTCTACTAAGTTTGAATAGGTTAATAACTCCTGAAGAAGTAGTAAGTAATATAGACCTTGTCACCTTAGAAGAAGTAAAGGAATTAGCCCATAATATTTTCAATCGAGAGAAATTTACAATTGCAACAATCGGTCCCATCAAGACTGTAAAGAACAAAGAATATTTTTTAATGGAGTAAGTTAATATGGGATAAGGGGCACACCTCTTTAAAGGGGTGTGCCCCTTTCTTATATACAATTATTGCTAATTTTTTAAGCATATTGATGAAATCTTATCATAATAATATATTGAGGTGGTAGACATGTTTAGCATAATTGTCTTATTACTTTTATTTGTGTTAGTAATATGGTCAGTGAGATCTAAAATTTATATAAACAAAAAAAGACAAAAAGACTTACCGGAGCCTATAAATAGCCCAGTTTCTCAAGCTTTAACCCAGTTGTTGGGAGCTGCTGGGGGTATCTATTTATCCTTAGTTATGCTTGCTTCATTTTTGGGTATTGATGTGCCTGATAAAGCTCTATTTTTACAATGGGCGATCGATCCTTTAGCTTTCTTTTCACTAGTAATTACCTTACTTCAACCATTACTAATGCGGGTATTTCAAAAAAATTAAATATTTATGTTATGGAGGATGCTTATGCGTTTAAGTGAGTTAATAGGTAAACATATAGTTAATATTTATGATGGTGCCCGCTTAGGAACAGTGGCAGAATCTGATTTAGTAATTCATACGGAAACGGGGGAAATTGATTCAATAATATTGCCAAATAAAGGAAATATTTTGAGTATTTGGATGGATAAGCCCAGTTTAACAATTCCTTGGGATTCAGTTAAGAAGATCGGCAAAGAAGTAATAATAGTAGAACTAGATCAAAGTCATATTCGACTTAAAAGGTATTCATATTAAAAGTATAGATTTTTAGGGCATTAATAAATGAGTCGGTAAGCATTGACACAAAAAATTGTCCATGTTATAATCCTGTCTTTGACACTTTAACCAAAGAAAAACTCCGGTAGGCCTTGCAAATAGGGCTTTCCGGAGTTTCTTTAATGTTTAAAAACTGCGTAATGTTTTGTTCTTTTTCGTATCCTTAAAAATATTTTTCATTTCTTTTAAGCTAACAATTTGATAATCAGTTCTAAACCCAAATACATCATGTAAGGCATCAGTAAAATCAGTTCTTGTATATGTTGGGACATAACCCTCAGCAGGAACAGAATAAAAACTCATATCCCTTAAACCACTAATGATTTCATGACTGGTAAACTTCTCACCCAAAAACTTTTCAAGATATCTGTATAATACCAAAGCAAGAAAACATGTAGTAAAGTGGGCCTCAATCCTGTCATCACGACTTAAATAAACAGGTCTCGCTTTAAATTCACTCTTAATAATCCTAAAACATTCTTCTATTTCCCAGCGTCTGTGGTTAATCTTTGCAATAGCCATGGCATC
>JUEF01000103.1 GCA_000802045.1 Peptococcaceae bacterium BICA1-8 | reverse complement strand
AATTTACGCAATACCTGAAGCGATTTCCTCTCCCCAAACCTGAAATCAAACATAATATTTATATCCTTGATAGAAATGTGTAAGTGAGTATTGATGAAGAGCCGGATGAGGGAAAACCTCAAGTCCGGTTCTGTGAGGGGCATAATAAGTCTCTTACGTTGGATGAGATTTAGATATGTCTACTCGACAGAGAAGAGGTTACTGATGAAGAAATAACTCAGATAATTTCTCGTTGGACCGGGATACCCCTGGCTAAACTTGTTGAAGGTGAAAGGGATAAATTATTAAAATTAGAAGAGATATTACATCAACGAGTTATAGGTCAAGCAGAAGCAGTAGAGCGAGTAAGTGATGCTATTATCAGAGCTAGGGCAGGGATAAAGGATCCTAAACGTCCTATAGGTTCCTTTATTTTCCTAGGTCCGACTGGTGTAGGTAAAACAGAATTGGCAAAGGCCTTAGCTGATACCCTTTTTGATTCAGAGGAAAATATGATTCGTATTGATATGAGTGAATATATGGAGAAACATGCTGTTTCCCGAATAATTGGTGCTCCTCCCGGCTATGTTGGCTATGAAGAAGGAGGTCAGCTTACTGAAGCAGTAAGAAGAAAACCTTACTCGGTTATCCTTCTCGATGAGATAGAAAAAGCCCATCACGATGTTTTCAATATTCTTCTACAGGTACTAGATGATGGAAGAATCACTGATTCTCAAGGAAGGACTGTTGACTTTAAAAACACTATTATAATTATGACCTCTAACATTGGCTCTAACTATTTATTAGAAGGTATCAGTGAGAAGGGTGAACTAAAAGAACCGGTTAGAGAACAGGTAATGAATGAACTAAGGCAGTATTTCCGTCCGGAGTTTTTGAACAGGGTAGATGACTTGGTGCTATTTACTCCATTAACAAATAAAGAAATTGCAGAGATTGTTGAGCTATTAATAGAAGACCTGAGAAAACGATTAGAAGACCGTCATATTTCTTTAGAGCTTACACAAGAAGCGAAATTGTATATTGCTAAGGAGGGATATGACCCTATCTTTGGGGCTAGACCCTTAAAGCGCTTTTTGCAGAGAAATGTAGAGACATTAATTGCAAGAGCTTTAATAGGGGGACAAATTTGTGATGGTGCCAAATTAATCCTTGAATATAATGATGAAGGATTAAAATTAAATTGTGAAAGCATAAATCAATAAGCGTCTTTTATGACCGAGCAATCGGTCTTTTTTTTTGGGAAAATACTCGAACTGCAATAAGATTTACTTTATAATACTAGTTATCGATATGAATTTGACAGGAGTTGATCAAATGAAAAAAACAAATGCAGCCCGACTATTGGATAAGGCTAAACTTTCCTATAAAATACATGAATATGTAGTTGATGAAAGTGATCTTAGTGCTGAAAATGTAGCAAATAAAGTAGGCTGGCCTTTAGAAAAAGTTTTTAAAACCCTTGTGGCTCGTGGTGACAAAACAGGAGTTATTGTTGCCTGTATCCCCGGGGAGGATGAGCTAAATCTTAAAGCTTTGGCTACCCTTAGTGGTAATAAAAAGGTAGAATTAGTTCCTTTAAAAGAGGTATTACCCTTAACCGGGTACATAAGAGGGGGAGTATCTCCTATAGGATTAAAAAAGAGTTACCCTGTTTTTATTCATGAAAGTGCTATTAAATATGAACGTATCTTATTAAGTGCCGGTGCTCGGGGCTTTCAAATAGAATTAAATCCCCAGGATTTACAACAAGTAACGAAGGCTGTCTGGGGCATGCTTATTATTTGAAAAAATTTCTATTGCATTAATCCCTTGGATGTATTAATATAGTTCAAGTGTGCTACAAAAAAAAAGTAATTGGCGCTATTTGCCGCCTTTGGCTTTATATAGAATGAAATACATTAATACTTAAAAAAAAGGAGCGATTATTATGAATAAGAAAATATTCTATCTGTATCCAGAGGTAGAAGGAAAACAATATTTTGTGTGCTGGGGACTTTCTAAAGAAGAGTTAAATAAAAATGCAAAAAAAGAAATTAAAGCTATGATTTTGGGTGGACTTAAAAATATCAAGGAAAATAGTTACCGTTGGATTGGTCAACGTAGCTTTAGTGTTTATTTAGGTGAAGACCAAAAATATCTTTGGGTAGCTGTACCTAGACAACTTTCAGCCAAAGCAATGAAAATGTTTAGTGCAAGATTTACTGCATACAATCCAAAAATAGTTATTACATCAATGGAAAATTATTTTGGAGAAAAGCTTCCTTTTAGCCCGGTTATTTCTTACGATAGAGGTTTTATTTTCGATTCTACAGCTATTGAAGAAAAATTAACGGAAAATACTGAAGCAAAAGCTGTCAATATTTAATGCCTTTTGAAAGCACTCTCGAAGAGAGTGCTTTTTATTTTTCCTATTAGCAGGATTTTTTTATATATGGTGGAAAAATACATACTAGACAATAAAAAGCTGGGGGTGTTTAAGTGGCTAAGATAGAAGTTAGATGCTTATCCTTTTTAAAGAAGGTATGTGATGCAAGAGATTGGGAGTTTCCTTTTTATTACGATTTAGAGGCTCAATGTACTGCCTTGGAGTTGGCCGAGAAACTAGATCTGCCCAAGGAACTGATAGAAGCGGTTTTTATAAATGGTCTAGCTTCGCCAGTGGAAGATGGAGTGATTAAACCGGGTGATAGGGTGGCTTTTATTCCGCCAGGCACCCCGGGGCCTTACCGGGCTCTTTTAGGAATGGTTAAGCTAGAAGGAGATAAATAAAGGTGTAACTATGGATTTAGTCATATAGTTAAATATACAAAAGGTGCAAGGATTTTTTCTTGCACCTTTTGTGTTGGCTTATTTCTAAACTAGTATCATCTATAATATTGGAAAGATAGGGAACGATAAGGGAGGAAACTAAAGTATATAAAGGAACAGATAAGACTAGCTTGTTTGACACTGAAAACCCATCTGTTACAATAAAAGTTGTCGGTTTTTAGCGTAAATTGTAAAAATATAAGTGAGGAATTACTATGCCAAAGATTAAAGTAGAGAATTTGACAAAGGTATTTGGTCCAAATCCTAAGAGGGCGTTTCCCTTATTAGAAAAAGGTCTATCAAAAGATGAAATATTGGAAAAAACAAAATTAGCAGTTGGCGTTGGTGGAGTGTCCTTTGAAGTTAATCAGGGTGAAATATTAGTGGTAATGGGGTTGTCCGGTAGTGGAAAATCTACCTTAATACGCTGTCTTAATAGACTAATTGAGCCTACTTCCGGCAAGATTCTCATTGATGGAGAGGATATCACGAATATTTCCTTAGACCAACTATTAGAGTTACGGCGCAAAAAGTTTGGCATGGTATTTCAGAGGTTTGCCCTTTTCCCTCATAAAACTGTACAGCAAAATGCAGAATATGGTTTAGAGATTCAAGGGGTTGAAAGAAATATTCGTGCAAAAAAGGCTCGTGAGGCTTTGGAGCTTGTTGGACTAAAAGGCTGGGAGAGCAATTATCCAGATCAGCTTAGTGGAGGAATGCAGCAAAGGGTAGGTCTTGCAAGGGCCTTGGCCATTGACCCTGATATTCTATTGATGGATGAAGCCTTTAGTGCCCTTGACCCACTCATAAAAAGAGAAATGCAGGATGAACTTCTAGCATTACAAAGTAGGGTGCAGAAGACAATTGTTTTTATTACCCATGACTTGGACGAGGCGATCAAGCTTGGCGATAGGATAGTTCTCATGAAAGATGGCAAAGTAGTACAAGAAGGCACCCCGGAAGAGATTCTCACTAATCCGGCAACTAAATATGTTGAAAAATTTGTTGAGAATGTTGATATGTCAAAAGTGCTTACAGCTCGAACTGTTATGAAGAAGTCCGGAAATGTAGCTTATCCTAAAGATGGACCCCGAACCGTATTGCATAAAATGCAAGAAGCCGGCATATCAAGTATTTTTGTAGTTAACAAAGAAAATAGAGTTCAAGGGGTAGTACTGGCTGAAAATGCGGCAGAGGCTATTAAACGCGGAGAAAAAGATTTAACAAATATTATTGAAACCGATATTAAAATTGTTGAACCAGAAACACCGGTACATGATTTGTTTCCGTTAATGACAGATATTAGGTACCCTCTAGCTGTTGTGGATGATGATAGGAAGCTTCTAGGAGTGATCGTGAGAGGTTCAATTCTAGCAGGTTTAGCGGGAGGGGGGAATTAATATGAGCATGCCTATACCTAAAATACCTATTGGCAAATGGATTGAACAGTTAATTGACTGGCTAATCGAAAACTTCTCTTTTATCACAAAAAGTATCTCTAACGTTACAGAAACAGGTATTGATGGTTTTATCGATATTTTGATGTTTTTCCCTCCTTGGATAATGATTATTATCTTTACTGCCTTAGCTTGGGTTATAACCAAGGATAGGAGAATAGGAATATTTACAGTTTTTGGTTTACTATTAATTTGGAATTTGGGGTTGTGGGGTGCGACCATGACAACCCTTGCATTGGTACTTGTTTCGACCCTAATTTCAATATCTTTAGGAATACCTTTGGGTATATTTGCCGCACTTTATAATAGCTTTTATAGAATTATTATGCCTATATTGGATTTTATGCAGACTATGCCCGCCTTTGTTTATCTAATTCCGGCAATTCCCTTTTTTGGTTTAGGTGCTGTTTCAGCTGCATTTGCCACTGTAATTTTTGCTATGCCGCCAGCTATTAGGTTAACGACTCTTGGGATTAGGCAGGTTCCTATTGAGCTGATTGAGGCAGCTGATGCCTTTGGGTCAACGAAGTTGCAAAAATTGATTAAAGTCCAGCTTCCCATTGCAACACCTACGCTTATGGCAGGAGTCAATCAAACTATTATGCTTTCTTTATCAATGGTTGTAATTGCGGCTATGATTGGGGCTAAGGGTTTAGGTAGCGAGGTTTGGACAGCTATTCAGAGGTTTAAGCCAGGAATGGGTTTTGAAGCAGGTTTAGGTGTGGTTGTAATAGCAATTATCCTGGATAGAATTACCCAAGGCATGTCTAAGAAGACAGAAAAACAAAATTAGGAGAGTGAATTATTATGAAAAGTAAAATTATTACTATGTGTGTTATTGTTTTGTTAGCAGTGTCATTGTTAACAATTGGGTGTGCGAAGGAGGAAGAAAAAGGGAGGATTATTGGTATTGATCCAGGTGCGGGATTAATGTCAGCGGCTGAAAAAGCACTTGAAGATTATAATTTAGATAATATGGAATTAGTAGAAGGTAGTGATGCTACCATGATTTCAGCTTTAAATGATGCAATCAAAAACGAGCAATGGGTGGTTGTTACTGGCTGGACACCTCACTTTAAATTTGCAAAATGGGATCTAAAATATCTTGAGGATCCAAAACAGTCCTTTGGGGGAGAAGAACAAATTAATACTATTGTTAGAACGGGCTTAAAGGAAGATATGCCCGATGTTTATACGTTTTTAGATAACTTTAATTGGACCCTTGATGACATGCAGAAAATCCAAGTCTGGAACGAGGAAGAGGGAGCAGACTTTTATGATAATGCAAAACGTTGGGTTGATGAAAACGAAGATAAAGTAAATGAATGGATAAAGGGTTTGGAACCTAATAGCGGCAATGGTCAAGAAGTCGAGTTAGTATATGTAGAATGGGCTTCGGAAATTGCTAGTACAAATGTTGTAAGAGCTGTTTTGCAAGAAAAATTGGGTTATGATGTAGAGCTCACTTCCGTAGGAGCAGCTGCTATGTGGCAGGGAGTTGCTACCGGTGATGTTGATGGTATGGTTGCGGCTTGGTTACCTGCAACACATGGTAGTTATTTAGAGGAAGTTAAAGACCAAGTTGATGACTTAGGAGCTAACCTGCATGGAGCACGAATTGGTCTAGTTGTGCCGGAATACGTGACAATTGATTCTATTGAAGAGTTAAATGAAAATGCTGCTAAATTTAAAAAGTAGAACAAAAAAAACCGCCTGATAAAGGCGGTTTTACTTTTATCTATATTTTCATATAGAATTCTTATGAATTAACAACCTTAAGTTCCTTTTTAGATAAATTGGTGATTTCTCCAGTGCCTCGCATTAATCCTCTCTCGTAAGCCCTTTTAGGCTTAAGTAGAGTAACTAGATGCTTATAGGCTTTTTCAGGGTTTACTTCAGTGCCGCAGGTATAGCAGTCAATGGCACAAAAACCGTGTTCCGGATAGGTATGAATTGATAAATGACTTTCCGCTAAAACTAAGACCCCCGTTACTCCTTGTGGTTCAAACTTGTTGAACTGTTCTCCCACTACAGTAGCACCACAAACTATTGCTGCCTCGTGCAGTGCATGCCTCAGAAAATCAAAATCATTTAAAACCTCTTCAGATACTCCGTGGAAATCAGCAATTACATGTCGACCAAATGTCGAAAAACCCATTTTGGTCTCCCCCTTTCATAATATTATTTATTCTTATACACCCACGGGGGTTAAAGTCGGGTATTTTACCCAACCCTTTAAGGTGTATTAGCAGACCTAAGATCTACAATATTCAATTAAATTTCTACACGATAGATATAAGTATAAAATCGTTTTTCCCTAATGTCAATAATGTGAAGAGAATTTTTTTTATATTTATTTTATCATGCAATTTCCAGGCTACTATCTTCTACAAAAAAACAGAACAATATCATTAAAAAGGAAAGCATATATATTCTATAGTTTTATCAAACAGGTGATTTTTTTGTCAGAATATACGTACTGAAAATGTAATGTTTAGTTTTTTGTAGATATTTCGAGCTATTTAGAAGTATTGGATAGCAATTCCCACATAACGAAAGGATTTGGTCTATATTTGTCAATACTCATAAATATTGTTGTGGCTAAGTAATTTTTAGAGGAGTATAATTTACTCATTGTTGATAATTTTACTAAGATATTGAGGAGATAAAAAATGGAGCTAAATGGTGAAACATGGCGGAAACTGAAAGGTGACGTGATTGGAGGTATCACGGTCTCCTTTGTAGCACTACCTCTGGCTTTAAGCTTTGGTGTTCTGTCAGGAGCAGGTGCTGCAGCTGGTCTATATGGAGCAATATTTACTGGTATTTTAGCTTCGATTTTTGGTGGTACAAAAGCTCAAATTTCCGGACCTACGGGAGCAATGACTGTAGTATTGGTTGAAATGTTTAACAAGTACGGTCTTGATGGACTTTTCGCTGCTATGATATTAGCTGGGCTAATCCAGGTTTTAATGGGTATATTTAAGCTAGGAAAATATATACGGCTGATACCTCATCCCACAATAATTGGTTTTACTAATGGAATTGGGATACTCATTTTCTTGAAGCAAATTTCGTATTTTAATAATAGCCCTATTCTGGCTCTGTTAGTTATTTCCCTGATGTTTGGACTACCTATCATTAATAAGAAAATACCTTATGCAATAGTAGCTTTAATAATAGGGACTGTTGTTGCTAAAGTTTGGCTGCCCACAGAGCTTGTGGTAGGAGAGATTCCTTTGGTTTTCCCCCAGCTTTATTTTCCTAACTTTGGAGCTTTAAACATGGTTGATATCACCAAGGCCGCAGTTGTCTTAGCACTGTTAGGGTCAATTGAGTCTTTAATGGCTTCATTAGTAGTAGATGAAATGACCCATACTAAGCATGATAGTGACCGTGAAATTATTGGACAGGGAATAGCTAATTTTGTAGCAGCTATTTTTGGTAATTTGATTGGTACAGGTGCGATAGTACGTTCGGTAGTAAATGTTAATGCAGGAGGAAGAGGTAGGCTTTCTGGTATAATACACGGTCTTGTGTTATTATTAATGATTTTGAAATTGGGGGCATTGGCTAGTACAATCCCGTTAGCAGTTTTAAGCGGAATATTAATGGCTACCTCTGTTAAAATGATTGAATATAGAGAAACATATAGACTTGCTTCCGCTTCGAAGGAAGCATTAGCGGTTATAGCAGTTACAACCATATTAACGGTTATTACTGATCTGACAACGGCTGTTGCAATTGGTACTTTATTATCAGCGGTTATATTGATGTTTAATCTTGGCAATAGTTATCTTAAGGAATATCCAGTAGATTGTAATGGTTTTGGTAAAAGGATAAAATCCTTTACCATAGAAGGCTCTTTATTTTTCGGTGTATCTGATGCTATTGTTACTGCCATTGAACTAAAAAGTAAGGGAGCAGACATAATAGTAATTAACTTAATGAATTCACCAGCTATTGATACTACTGGAATAATAGTTTTAGGAAGAATTAAGGAACAGTTAGAACAAATGGGTAAAAAATTAATAATTGCGGGGATGAAAGAAAGCACCTATGAAAAATTCCTAAAGCTAAATATTTTGGATGGCAATGAAAAAACAATAAATTTAGGCAGAATAGCCCAGGCTATCAGCTACGCAAAAAAAATTGCTGTGAAACCAGGAGAAAGGAACTCCCCAGTCCCCCAGCTAAACGCCTAAGCTTGAGGTTTAAGGAAACATATACCATACACACTAAATCATTTTATTGCATATATTTGTAATACACTTTTTACTATGGAGAGTGATTTAGGTGGGTATTCAATTAACAGCTTTGCATTGGGTATATGTTCTCTTTATTATCTTAGTTATGGGTTTTATGATAAAACGCAGGGATACATCTTTTATTTGTGTTGTTGGTATTTTTATTTTAGGACTCATAGCTACCAGTTCTATTTTTCAATCGGTTATGGGTGTTTTCAATAGTTTTATTTACGCTATTTCTGAACTCTTAGGAACTATCCTGATTATTTCAATTATTGTTGCCATGAGTAAGGTTTTAGCAGCAACCGGTGTAAATGAAAAAATGGTAGCACCTTTTACCGGTCTTATTAGAACACCCGCATTAGCCTACTGGGTTATCGGTATTTTAATGATGGTTATTTCCTGGTTTTTCTGGCCTTCTCCAGCAGTTGCTTTGATGGGAGCGGTCTTACTACCTGTTGCAGTACGGGTAGGTCTCCCGGCCTTAGGTGTAGCTATGGCTATGAACTTATTTGGTCATGGAATTGCCTTATCTGGTGATTTCATAATTCAAGGTGCACCAAAGTTAACTGCGGATGCAGCGGGTATCCCTGTTCATGATGTTATAGCTGCTAGTGTACCGCTAGTTATTGTTATGGGTATAGTTACTACTGTGGTTGCTTTTTGGTTATTAAGACGGGATATGCAAAGGGGACATTTACAGGTTGAGGGGGAAGAATATTTTAATCGGCTTGAAAATAAAGAGGGAGAAGCGGTTGTTAATTCTCTGTCCTCTAGGATGAAAACAGGCTTAGCTGTCTTAATACCTGTACTATTTTTTACAGATGTACTTATTATGTTTAAAGCGAATCTCCAAGGTGGAGATGCCACTGCCCTTATCGGTGGAACTTGTGTTTTCATTTTAATATTGATTACTCTATTAGCCCACAGAAATGAGGGACTCGAAAAAATAACATCTTATTTAATAGAGGGATTCCAATTTGGTTTCCGTGTATTTGGTCCTGTTATTCCAATCGCGGCCTTCTTTTATTTAGGGGATGCTGGCTTTATTTCCATATTTGGTGACCTGCTTCCAACAGGTTCACAAGGAGTAGTTAATGATCTGGGTGTTGCTTTAGCCCAATCAGTACCTCTTAATGCGGCTGTAGGCGCGGTAACGCTTACTACAGTTGGAGCTATAACGGGTTTGGATGGTTCGGGCTTTTCCGGCATCTCCTTGGCCGGCTCTGTTGCCCATCTATTCTCTGTAGCTATTGGCTCAGGAATAGCTACTTTAACTGCCTTAGGTCAAATAGCAGCCATTTGGGTCGGTGGAGGTACCTTAGTACCCTGGGCTTTAATACCTGCAGCAGCAATTTGCGGTGTAGACCCCTTTGAGCTGGCACGCCGTAATTTAGTACCAGTAGTAATTGGCTTGATTGTAACAACTATAGTGGCAATGTTCTTAATATAGTAGTAGAATTTAAGGGGCACACCTTCAAGGTGTGTCCCCTTTCCATAAGTCGGGGACATTCCTGTCCTAAATACTCAGATATTTCCCCTTACCTATAAATAACATATAGAATTATTATAGCTATTAATATTTATATTTACTAAATAAAATACTAAGATAGTATTAAGTACTTTAGTTTATCAGGATAAATAAATTTTTCCAGGAGTGAATTTTTTGAATAGACATCATTTAGAGTTATTTAAGGTAGTTGCGGAGAAGAAGAGTTTTTCTCATGCTTCGGAAATTTTGCATATCAGCCAACCGGCTATTTCTCAACAAATTCAGCTTCTCGAGGATGAACTAAGTGTTAAGCTATTTAACCGTACTACCCGTAAAGTTTCTTTAACAGAAGAAGGAAAATTATTATATAACTATGCAATTCAAATATGTAGTCTTTTTGTAGATGCTGAAAAAAGCTTAAGTGATTTTAGTGGAGTAGTTAAGGGAAACTTAGCTATAGGGGCCAGCCAAACAATCGGCGAATATTTCCTTCCTAAATTTATTGGAAGTTTTAAAGAGCTTTACCCCCTGGTGCAGATTACTATTGCTATTTTTAATACTCAGCATATTATCAAGTCTGTTTACGATCAGACTTTAGATTTGGGCTTGGTTGAAGGATCTATTGGTCATGAAGGTCTTACTGTAAAACCATTTCTCGATGATGAATTATTGGTAATCGTTAATCCTACTCACCCTCTAGCTATCCAAAAATCAGTTACATTTGACCAATTATCTCTTTTCCCTTTCGTACTTAGGGAAAAAGGCTCAGGGACTCGACAGATAATGGAGGATGCTTTAACTAAGGCTGGGTGGGATATGGAAAGCCTATCAGTTATTATGGAGCTAGGGAGTACTGAGGCTATTAAATCAGCAGTAGAGGCCAATCTTGGTATTTCTATTTTATCAGAAAAAACTGTTCAAAAAGAGCTGCAGTTCAAAATATTAAAGGCTTTAAATATAGAGGGATTAAAAATTATGCGGAAGTTTTATGTTATTACTACCTCAAAAAAATATTCAACACCTGCAATGGAACATTTTCTAAACTTCATTTCTGGCGAAAAAAGAGGTTAACATCAAGATTATTTAGTGATAACATATAAATGAGGAAACATTTTCAAACTATTATTGAGGAGTTTTCTAAAATGACAAAAAACATTTCGTTCTTTTTAATACCAAAACAGGATGTAGTTTATTTATCAACTAATGCTACTATGCGGCAGGCTATGGAAAAAATGGAGTATCATAGATATACAGCTGTTCCATTAATAGATAGTGTCGGAAAATATGTTGGGACACTTACTGAAGGGGATTTTTTATGGAAAATGAAAAATACCCCGGGCCAAAGCCTGGAAAATACTAATAAAATAGCTATTACAGACATTCCCCAAAGGGTACAAAATGTATCTGTAAAAATCAGCGCTAAAATGGGGGATTTGATTGAATTAGCAATAACTCAGAATTTTGTACCAGTTGTAGATGATAATGAGGTGTTTATTGGTATTGTGCGGAGAAGGGAGATAATTGAATACTTTTTGAGCTGCTACATTTAAAAAGTGACTAGTGACTAGTGACTGGTGACTGGTTACTGGTGACTAGTGGCAATTAAATAGGCATGACGTCTACCGGGTTAATTCATGATGTCGGCATGACGGCTTTATTGTAAATCTGCAGGTCAGCATGACGGCTAATGGGTTACACTGCATGACGGCATGATTGATAAAAAAAGCCGACCCCTAATAATTAATAAAAGCCGTAATGCCGACCTAAGAAGCTAGCTTGTAAGACGTCATGCTGACCAAAAAGTTTTCACAATAGACGTCAAGCCGACCCTTTATGTGGCATAGCAGACGTCGCGCTGACCTATTATAGAGCTTAGAAGCCGTAATGCCAACCCCAAAACTAGCTAAATAGCGGCTTTTCTCTTCAGCACTTTTCTTGCTGCTTCTATTATATGTTTAGATGTGAGTCCATACTTTTCTGCTAGCTCCTCCGGCGTGCCGGATTCACCAAAGGTATCTTGAATACCTATCATTTCAACGGGGACGGGAGAATTTTGTACTAAGGTTTCTGCTACTGCTCCCCCTAAGCCACCCATAACTTGGTGCTCTTCGGCAGTAACAATAGCCCCCGTTTCCAGGGCAGCTTGGATAATTGCTCCATTATCCAAGGGCTTTATTGTATGCATATTTATTACCCGGGCGGAGATACCTAATTTATTTAATTCTTCTGCAGCCATTAGTGCCTCATATACTATGGGGCCGCAGCCAATGATAGTTAAATCATTACCTGTTTTTAAGGTTATTGATTTACCAATTTCAAAGGAATCGGATTCACTAGTGAATACAGGACTTGCCTCCCGGGTGAAGCGTAGATAGGCTGGGCCTTGTAAGGAGGCTAATGCAAGAGTAGCTTTTTTTGTTTCTACTGCATCACAGGGCACGACTAAAGTCATATTAGGCAGCACCCGCATTAAGGTGATTTCTTCTAATGCCTGATGGGTAGCTCCGTCTGGCCCCACCGAAATACCGCCATGAGCTCCGGCTATTTTTACATTTAGCTCTGCATAGGCAATTGTTGTTCGTATTTGGTCCCAGGCTCTTCCAGCAACAAATACACCGTAGGTTGTCACAAAAGGTATTTTGCCAGCTAGAGCCAGCCCAGCTGCTGTACCTAACATATCCTGTTCGGCAATACCTATATCAAAAAAACGCTCAGGAAATTCCTTCATAAACCAGTCTGTACGGGTAGACTTAGATAGGTCTGCATCCATCACTAGTACTTGTGGATTAGTTTTACCCAACTCCAGCAACCCTTCACCATAACCATCACGGGTTGGTTTCATCTTCATCTTAACTATCATTCCTTTCCCTATGCTCCGTAAAAGATTTTAATTATCAACTATCAACTCTCAATTTTCTAAAGTTGATCCCTCCTGGCCGTATATCTCCTTTAATGCTAGCTTTAGCTCTTCGGAGTTAGGAGCTTTCCCATGCCAACCTGCTACATCCTCCATAAATGATACACCTTTACCTTTTATGGTTCTTGCTATAATAACACTTGGCTTTCCTTTGACTAGTTTAGCTTCGGCATAAGCCTTTTCTATTTGTTCTAAATCGTGACCATCAATTTCAATAACATGCCAGTTAAAGGATAACCATTTCTCTTTGAGAGGAGCTATACCTTTCACATCTTCTACTTTCCCATCAATTTGTAGATTATTATAATCAACAAGGGCACAGACATTATCCAGTTTATAATGGGCAGCTGTCATTGCAGCTTCCCAGATTTGGCCTTCCTGTAATTCCCCATCACCCATAAGACAGTAAACCCGGTAGTCCCTATTATCTATTTTTGCCGCTAAAGCCAGCCCATTAGCTACCGATAGACCCTGTCCTAATGAACCACTGGAGGACTCCAGTCCCGGCAAAGACTTCATATTAGGGTGTCCCTGCAGCCTGCTGCCTAACTTTCTTAGTGTAAGCAGTTCTTCTACAGGAAAATATCCGCTGCGAGCCATAACAGCATAGACTACTGGGCAGGCGTGGCCCTTAGAGAGTATAAAACGGTCTCGCTCAGACCACTGAAGTTCCTGGGGACGATGGTTAAGGACATTGAAATATAATACAGTCATTAACTCAACAGAAGACAAGCTCCCTCCAGGATGACCGGAACCTGCCGCTTCCGTCATGCGTAAAATATCTGCTCTAATGTCCTTGCATATTGTTGCAAGTTTATCTACACTAAAGAAAACCAAACTATCAGCTCCTTTTTCGCCAAGGCGATATTTAGGTATATTATAACAATAATTAGTGACTGGTGACTAGTGATTAGTGACTAGTAGGGGGGACAATTATTGGGTTTCGTGTCCAATGCTCAGTGACCGGTGGCCGGAAAAGATAAAAATGATGCCAATTAATAGTTTTAGTCTTAATCTTAATCTAGCGAAGCGAAATCTCAATCTTAATTTTTAAAGCTTTACCGTGTTTATCCGTGTGCACCGGAGGGGCCCGTGGTTAATTAGTGTTTGATTAAAAATAAATATCAAATTATAATATCATCAGAGGATTACAATAAACTACAAAGGAGTACAAAATAATGTATGTAAGTACTAGGGGTAACTATGAAAAAGTAAAGGCTTCCGAAGCAATAAAATTAGGTATGGTTCCCAGAGGAGGACTCTTTGTTCCGGAAAGCATACCAACGATAAGTATGGAAGAACTGTATAAAATAGATGGGGATTTATATCAAGAACTGGCAGAAAGAATATTAAAACTCTACCTTGATGATTACTCGGCAGAGGAAGTAAAGGACTGTGTGATTAATGCCTATAATACGGCCAATTTTGAGTGCGAATCTATGGCGCCTTTAGTAAAGCTTAAGGACAAGACGTATATTTTAGAACTGTGGCATGGCCCAACTGCTGCTTTTAAGGATATGGCTTTGCAGATTATGCCTTATTTCTTATCAAAGGCTATAAAAAAAGTAGGGTCAGAAAAAGAAGTTGTTATTCTAGTTGCTACTTCAGGAGATACTGGAAAAGCTGCTTTAGAAGGCTTCAAAAATGTCCCGGGCATAAAAATAATCGTTTTCTTCCCCTATGATGGGGTAAGTAAGGTCCAGGAATTGCAGATGACAACTACTGACGGAAACAATACTTATGTAGTAGCAGTAAAAGGAAACTTTGACGACTGCCAGAGTGCAGTTAAGGATATTTTTGCCGATACTGGCTTTAAAGGAAGCCTCGACAGCCAAGGGTATGAACTATCTTCCGCTAATTCCATAAATTGGGGTCGGCTTTTACCACAAATCGTTTATTATTTTTCTGCATATTTAGAGCTGGTAAAAAAACAGGAAATTGAGCCGGATGAAAAAATTAATTTTGTTGTTCCTACAGGTAATTTTGGTAATATTTTGGCGGGTTGGTATGCTTATAAAATGGGACTTCCCATCAATAAACTTATCTGTGCGTCCAATGAAAACAAAGTTCTGACGGACTTCTTTAGCACTGGTGTTTATGATCGAAATAGAGAGTTTAAGCAAACAAACAGCCCCTCTATGGATATTCTAATTTCTAGCAATTTGGAAAGGTTTTTATTTGAGGTAACAAACCATGATGCTGAGAAAATCAGCCAAAGGATGAAAGATTTGAATACAGCTGGGAAATTTACGGTAGGTGAACAAACTAAAAAAGACATCGACAAAATATTAGCAGCTGGTTTTGCATCAGAAAAAGAAACATTAGCTGTAATCAATGAAGTATTTTCTAATGAGGGATATACCCTAGATACCCATACTGCTGTTGCTGTCAAGGTTTACAATGAATATGTTCAAAAAACAGGTGATAGGAGTAAAACCGTTATTGCTGCTACTGCCAGTCCCTTTAAATTTAACTCTAGTGTTTTAGAGGCCATCAAAGGTAAGGAAGCTATTCGGGGTAAAGATGAGATTGATATTGTTAAGGAACTGAGTGAAGTCAGTGGATTACCCGTCCACCCCGGTCTTAAAGACCTGGATCAAAAACCGGTTCTTCATAAAACTGTCTGTGAAAAAGATGAGATTAAGCAGGCTGTAGCCGATATCCTGGAAATCAAATAAGTATGACTGAAACTAAAAAAATAACAAAGCTAGACTTGCTCAAACTTCGTGCAAAAGAACTTAAAAGGAAAGTTGGAGTCTTATATTTGGCTTTTCAAAACCCCAAGACCCCATGGTATGCAAAACTATTGATTGGGGTGGTAGTTTCCTATGCATTAAGTCCCATTGACTTAGTGCCGGACTTCATTCCTGTTCTTGGGTATCTCGATGATTTAATCCTTATACCAGCCGGTATTGCTCTTTCTATTAAATTGATTCCTGCAGAAGTAATTAATGAGTGTGAAGAAAAGATAGACCAAATCCCAAACCTAAAAGAGAAGGGTATCTACGCTGCACTTGTAATTCTACTTATTTGGCTACTTATTATTTATGGATTAATAAAAATCTTTATTTCGTAATAATCTGATATCCTGGGAATCAAATAAAGGCCATTACGAATTAAATTAATATTAATCTTAAAAGCCTTACCAATTGTTTGGTAAGGCTTTTAAGATTTTTGGTAATGTTTTTTTAATTGGGCAATAACCTTCTTTTCCTATTACTGTTTATTCTGTTTACGGGGCGGCATGGAAACTATTTCATTAGTTCTTTACACACTTTAGTTGAAGTGCGTAGCAAAGCTACGCAAGGCTGAGGTTGAGGTTAAGGTTGAGAATTTGTATAAGCACGGCTCCGCGGGTATCTCCTTCTTAACCTTAGCCTTAACCTTAACCTGCGTCTATTTAAGACGCTTTACATGAAGCGTCCTAATGTGGGATTGCAATTTGGATAATTATTATATTTAAAGTTTAATAGTGAGCCTGACCCCAAGGGGTGTAAATTTTAATAGTGACCCCAAGTGATACATTTGTAATATATCGGTGTCAAGGCCATTCAAAAATGGTAGATAACAAGGCGCCGAAAGGGGCTAAAACCTCGGCGGGAATAGGAAAGGGGACACACCTGCCGAGCTCTAGTATTTTCTTAGAGCAGGAATGTCCCCAACAATTACGTCTCGGATTTTAGCCCCTTTCGGGAACGCAGTTAGATGCCGTTTTTCAATGGCCGCCTTTAATACTAAAATTTGATGTTGATCTTTATAACTCCTTCATTAACCAAGGCTTGATAGATAATAATTACCGTTGGCCCCAAAAGCAAACCAATAAAGCCTGTCAGTTTAAAACCAATATACATACTGACTAGGGCACTAAGGGCACCAATGCCCATGGCATCACCTAATATTTTGGGCTCTAATATTCTTCTTAAAACAATAAGGAAGCCATACTGGATTAAAAGGCCGATACCCAAGAGGGGTTGTGCTTCTACAAAATTATAAATTGCCATAGGTACTATGACAGAGCCTGCACCAAAGACAGGCAGAATATCTACAAATGTAACTAATAGTGCCGTAGCTAGAACGTATTTTACTTTAAGAACATAAAAAGCCAATGAAGTTACAAAAAATATTAATATACTAATTATAAATTGACCTCTGATGAAACCAATTACTGCTTTGTAAAGGTTACTCATTACTGTTTCAATTCTGTGATGAGTACTTGGGTCAAATAAGGACAAAAAGCCTTTTTTGATGTTTGGCAGTGAGAAGCTGATTATATAAAATGCAATAAAGAAAACAAGTGTTTCTATTAATAGATAAGGGATAGCTGAAGCTATGTTGATAGAATAACCTGCTAAATTACCTAATAACCCTTGCAGTGCTTCTAATAGATTCCTTAGCACTTGACTGAGGCTTTCCTGATATTCTGGTGGAATAGACCTAAAGAAAATTTCAGTTTGAGCGATGTAAACATCAGCATCTGCAGCCATTTGTCTGAGGATCTTCATTATTGAACCTGAAAGTCCAACCACTTCTTTGGCGGCTTTAGAAATTAGTAATGTCAATGAAAGAAAAACCAATAGTGAAAAAAGAGAGGATACTATCACTGCTGAAATAGGTCTAGATATCTTAAAAAGCTTTATCATATATTGAACAATAGGTTCAAGTAAAACCACAAATAAAAGCGCCAGTAAGAATGGAAACCCAATTGTGAATAGTCCATAAAGTAAAAAAAGTCCAAAGGCCATAAAGAAAATAGTTCTTATGCTCATATATTCCTCCAAAAAAATTAATATTAACAATAATAGTATACCCGGAAAATAAATACAGTAATATACCTATTATAATTTAATTATAATACTGTTATAATGATATTCATAATATTCTACAAGCTTGGGGGTGTGAGGTGTGGTAAATGAAAAAGAATTAATAAATTCGGTAGACCGAGCTTTAGATATCCTGTTGTTGTTACAGGATAAAGGCAAAGAAATGGGAATAACTGAAATAAGTAACTCATTAGGTGTTTACAAGAGTACGATTTATAGAACTTTGGTTACTTTGGAAAATAAGGGTTTTGTCCAGCAAAATCCAGATAACGGTAAATATTGGTTAGGGCTGCGACTTTATTCCTTAGGGATGCTGATAAAAGATAAATTAACAATTAAAAATCTAGTTTATCCATATGCTAAAGCTTTGGCGGAAAAGTTTAAAGAGGTTGTGCATATCTCAATACTTGATGAGAATGCTCAAGACTATCCTAAGCATATTATAATTGATAAATGTGAAAGTCAACAGGTATTAAGTCTGACTCCACCAATTGGTTCAAGTGCCTGCTGTCATACTTCTGCAGTTGGAAAGGCTCTTCTGGCATATAGTAAAAGTAGCTATTTAGAAAAATATATCGGAAATGAACTTCCAAAATTTACCGAGAAGACTATCACAAGCTGGGAGAGGTTACTAGAGGAATTGCAAAAGATAAGGCGAGAAGGTTATGCAGTAGATGATGAAGAATTAGAACTTGGCTTAACCTGTGTGGCGGCACCAATCTTAGGTAAGGATGGAGAAGCTATTGCTGCGTTGAGTATTTCCGGGCCTACTGCCAGGGTAAAAGCAGAAAAATTTTCGGAAATTGTCCAGGCAATTAAAGATATAACTATGCAAATTTCTAACATAATAGACTAAAGGGGATAGTTTAGCACTTGTGAAACAAAAAACTTTCAGAAATTATAGAATTAGCAGGAATATGTCGAATAATGTCTAAATAGAATATATATAAAAGGATAAATATATTTTTTATGAGTATATCAGAACGATGTTCCATCTGGTGGAACGAGGAGGTTGTTATGGATTCTAAATTGGTTGAGAGGTTAAAAAAAATAGTTGGTGCAGAACATGTCTTTGATAAGTATGAAGACAGATACTGTTATACTTATGATGCATCTTTTATAACAGTTGGAAAAAATGAAGTACCAGAGCTTATTGTTTACCCGGGAAACAAGGAAGAAGTTGCAGCGGTATTAATGTTAGCCAATGAACATAAAATTCCAATTATCCCCAGGGGTGCAGGTTCAAATGTCAGTGGCGGCACCATTTCTCGTAATGATGCTATAGTTATGGTTTTAACCCGGATGAATAAGATTATCAACATTGACAGGAAAAATATGATTGCTGAACTAGAGCCTGGGGTAATTACTGCTGATTTTCAGACCCAAGTGGAGAAGTTAGGTCTTTTTTATCCACCGGACCCCGCTAGCAAGGCTTTCTCAACTATGGGTGGCAATGTTGCCGAGTGTGCCGGAGGCCCTAGAGGGGCTAAATATGGTGTAACAAGAGATTATATTTTAGGCTTAGAAGTAGTACTAGCCAACGGGCAAATCTTAAATGTTGGTGCGCGGACTATGAAAAGCGTGGCTGGCTATGATTTAACTCGTCTTTTTGTAGGTTCAGAAGGTACTTTATGTATCATCACTAAAATTATTGTCAAGCTTTTACCATTACCAGAAGCCAAAAAAACTATGTTGGCTATATTTGATGATTTATATAAAGCATCAGAAACAGTAGCTCAGGTTTTTATGGCGGGAATAATTCCTACTACTTTAGAGCTGCTTGATAATATTTATATTAAGAGTATCGAGGATTATGTCAAAATTGGGTTGCCGGTAGATGCCGAAGCAGTACTATTGATAGAAGTCGATGGTGATGCAGCTGTTTTAGATAAGCAGATCGGAATTATTTCCAAGATATGCAAGGACCAAGGAGCTAGGGAAGTAAAGGTAGCTCAGAATGAGAAAGAAGCAGAGGACCTTTGGGTGGCAAGAAGATCTGCTTTTGCAGCTGTATCTAGGGTCAGACCGACAATAATTGGTGAGGATTGTACTGTTCCTAGAGATAAAATTCCTGAAGTAGTGAAAAAAGTAAGGGAAATCTCCGCCAAATATGATGTAATTATTGCTGTACTTGGGCATGCAGGTGATGGTAACCTACATGCTACAATTCTTACCGATGAAAGAGATCATGAAGAAATGGCGCGGGTCGAAAAAGCGATTGAAGAAATTTTTATAGCTACCCTTGAAGCTAAAGGTACCTTAACAGGTGAACACGGCGTAGGACGGGCAAAGGGTAAGTATCTGCATTTAGAAGTAGGAAAAGAAGGAATAGATTTAATGAAGGCGTTGAAAAGAACAATGGATCCTAACAATATTTTAAATCCCGGCCAGATGTTGGGGGAGTGATTAGTTTGCAATGGGAAGAATTAGAAAAGGAAGCTATTCGCTGTATTAAATGTGGTGCCTGCCAAACTGTGTGTCCCATCTTTAAAGAATTAGAAGCGGAATCGACGGTTGCCAGAGGAAAAGTCAATCTGATAAAAGCGGTCATCCGAGGTGATGTGGAGCCCAATGAAAACTTTAGTGAAAGAATGTCTTGGTGTTTAGCCTGTAAAGCCTGTGTAGAAAACTGTCCCAGTGGTGTTAAAGTAGACCAACTGGTAATTGGAGCAAGACAAAAACTAGTAGAGGATAAGGGTTTGCCCTTTTTGAAAAGAATGATTTTCCGCATTGGTTTAAGAAATCGTAGACTATTTGATTTTGGCTTAGGTATGGGCTCTGTATTCCAGAACCTTTTATTTCGACCTGCAGCAAATGGTCAGGGGATGCTTCCCCGCTTGCCGATGGGCTTAGATAAAAGAAGAGTTTTAACACCACTAGCTGCTAAAAACTTTACCAGCAGGTGTTCTGAAATAAATACTACTTTACCTGAAGAGAAAACCGTGGCCTTTTTTACCGGTTGTATGATTAACTATGTTTATCCCGAAATCGGTGATGCTGTCCTGAAACTTTTGAAAAACAATGGAAGTTCGGTAATAGTTCCTAAAAATCAGCACTGCTGCGGTACACCTGCGTATATCAACGGTGACCTTTCTACAGCTAAGGAACTGGCTAAGGCAACTGTGGACACCTTTTGTGATTTAGAAGTAGATAAAATAATTACTGCTTGTGGTTCCTGTGGTTTAGCTCTACGTAACGAATATTTCGAAATATTAAGTGATGAGCTGGGCTATAAAGAAAAAGTAGAAAGAATTGCAGAGAAAACTATGGATATTGCCGAATATCTTGCCCAAAAGGGATTACAGGGTGAACTAAGTCAGGTAAATAAAGAAGTCACTTATCATGAATCCTGCCATTTAGGACGGGGGCTAAAAGTAAGAAAACAACCAAGGGACCTGATGAAAAGCGTTCCTGGAGTAAATTTGCAAGAAATGAAAGACCCTGGTCGCTGCTGTGGTGCAGCAGGAAGCTTTAGTTTAAGTCATTATGATTTATCTATGAAGATAAATAAGTATAAGACAGATGATATTGTAAATACTGGAGCACAGGTATTAGTCACAGGCTGTGCTGCCTGCATGATGCATATTAAAGATGGGCTTAATCAAGGAGATAACAGTCAAATCAAAGTAATGCATACAGCAGAATTGTTAGCTGAAGCGTATAAAAAGGATAAGTAAGGGTGGTTACAAAAATGAATAGATATTCAGTGCTGTATGGTAAAAGGGAAGAAGAATTCCAACTCTCAGTGGATTGTCAAGTTAATTATGTTAATGCTAAACCCACTAAAGCCATAGGTGACTACAAAGATGAGATAATAAAAGCACTAGAAAAGCCTGTAAACTCTCAATCCTTCTACGACCTATTTAAAAAAGAAGAAAAAGTAGCTATTGTGGTCAGTGATTATACTAGAGCCTCCTATAAATTTTATCAGTTTATTCCAGTGCTGTTAGATCAGTTAAACAGCTTAGGTATTTCTGATCAGGATATTTCAATTATCATGTCCACTGGTGACCATCGGGAACAAACAAGAGAGCAGCATCTTTTAGTGGTAGGTGAGGAAGTATTAAATAGGGTTAAGCTTTATGACCATGACTGTATGGCTGAAGATATGGTTGATTTAGGTACTACCTCCAGAGGGACTAGGGTTTTTATGAATCGTATGATATGTGAAGCTGATAAGGTGATTATTACCGGAGGTATAACCTACCATCTGCTGGCTGGTTTTGGTGGTGGTCGGAAAAGTATCGCCCCAGGTGTCAGTGGTTACCAAACAATTCAAGAAAATCACGGTCTAGCATTGAAATTACAAGAAGGAGAGTCTTTAGGCTGTGGTTGTTTAGAGGAGAATCCAGTATCCCTGGATATGACTGAAATAACTGAAATGGTTAAGCCTGATTTTCTCCTTAATGTAGTAGTTAATGAAAAGAAAGAGTTTATTGGCATAGTAGCCGGTCATTGGCATGATGCCTTTATCCAAGGGACTAAGCTTGTTGAAGAAGCCTTTGGTATACCTATTGAGGAAAAGGGTGATGTAGTTATCGCCTCTAGCGGAGGATTTCCCAAGGATGTACAGTTATATCAATCCATAAAAGCCTTGGATAATGCCGCCTATGCAGTAAAAGAGGGAGGGAGCATTATTTTAGTAAGTGAATGCTCTGATGGTCCTGGTCCTGATTCTTACCTAGTTTGGTTTGAAGAAGATAACTATGAGGCAATGCAGGAGGCTTTATATAAAAATTTCACTATGCCCGGTTTTGTCGCCCTAAGAACAGCAGAAATTATTAAAAATAATCCTGTTTATCTTGTTAGCGGTTTAGATAAAAAACTGGTAGAAAAAGTGGGAATGAAGCCTGTCAATTCAGTACAGGAAGCTTTGGTTTTAATAGCTGAAGGGGAAAAAATTCAAAACGTGCAAGTAATGCCTTATGGGTCCTTGACCTTTCCCCAAAGCTAGTTGTATTAAAAATTAATAACAGTAAGGGGGGGGATTTTTTATATATAGAAGTACGAATCTTAAATAATATTCTTACAATTAGGAGGAATTAATAATGAATATAGCGTTGTTTATTGTAATAGCCTATATAATCGTGCTTTACGGTATTTCCTGGTATTCAACAAAGCTCAGTAAAGGTGGTGGCATCACGGGCTATTTGCTAGCCGGGAGAGGGTTCCCAGCAGGTATTGTTGCTGTAATGGTAGCGGGGCTTGCAGTTGGGGGAGCCTCCACTATAGGTGTCGCGGAGAATGCTTATAAAGTTGGTATTTCGGCAGGCTGGTATAATGCAGCTTGGGCAGCAGGGGCTCTAGTAGTTGGTTTATTCGTTGCTGGCAAATATAGAGAACTAGAAGTATCTACTATACCGGAATTATTTGAACGATATTTTGATACATCAGGCCGGGTTATTGCTGTAGTAGGGCAGCTTGTTATTCAGATTGTCATAACCTCACTACAATATGTTGCCGGTGGTGCTATATTGGCTGCTCTCTTACCTAGTATATTTACTTTCACAACAGGTATGCTGACAAGTGCTGTAGTGTTTATAGGTATCACTTTAATTGGCGGCTATTGGGCTGCAGGTTTATCAAATGTTGTTAATGTTATTGTTATTTATTTTGGTATTATCCTAGGTGTTATTCTTAGTTTAAAAGATGTAGGCGGTTTTTCTGGTTTAGAACTATCACTTCCTACAGGGGGGCAGTGGTTTGCACCTTTTGCTGGAGTTGGTTTAGCTGTTGTAATAGCAAACTTTATTGTTATGATTACCCAAGCCCACTCCACTCAAGCGGTAGTGCAAATTTCCTTTGCGGCTAAAGATGCTAAGCAGGCAAGAAATGGTTATATTTTAGCGGCTCTTATCATCTTCCCTATTGGTTTTTTAAGTGCGATTTTAGGAATTGTTGCTGCTGCTAAATTCCCTGGCATTACTCCTGCTTTAGCCCTACCCCAGGCAATTATGTCTCTAAACCCTTGGGCTGCAGGCTTAGTTCTGGCTGGCTTATGGGCAGCCGATGTTTCTACTGCTGTTGGACTGCTGTTAGGAAGCTCAACCTTAGTAGTAGAGGATATCTGGAAAAGATTTATTCAGCCTGATATTCCTGAAAAACAGCAGTTGCTTTTATCCCGTGTTGTTGTATTAGTAATTAGTTTGATTACTTATTTCTTGGCTATTTCAGTTCTAGGTATAATTAAGACTTTATTAATCGGCTTGACTCTAACTACTTCTTACACATTAATATTACTATTTGTAATTTTTGCACCACAGTTTTGCAAAAGAGGTTCTGCTTTCTGGACTATCTTAACAGGTATTATATATTTGGCTATGTGGCAGTTTATCCCTGCAATTAGAGTAGTAGCACACCCAATATATTTAGCTTGGCCTGTAGCCTTAGCTACATTCTTTGCAGTATATTTCATCGACCCCCGTCCAGCTAAAACATATACTAAAGGAGCCTAAAAATATTTAGTATTTTTTAACACTGCAGTGTTACAATGTTCTAATCACTCTGACTAGTCACTAGTCACCAGTAACTAGTAACTTTTGTATACTGCGGTTCCCCTTTTTGGGAATTTATATCAAAAGTTACACAAAGTTGTTACAACTATAATTTTAGTATGATATAATTATTATTGGAAAACACACATTTTATTGCTCAGATAAAGGAACGATGTTCTGACAGACAGAACAAGCGAGGGGGACATTATGAAAAGAGTCTTAGTAATTAATCCAGGAGCAACATCAACCAAGTTTGCTGTATTTGAAGATGAAAAACAGCTGTTTAAAAAATCAGCCGAGCATTCAGCCCAGGAAATAAACAAATATAATAGGGTAGTTGACCAATATCAGTATAGATTGGACTTAATTTTAAAGACTCTTGAGGAAGAAGGAATTGAACTAAATACCTTAGCAGGTGTGGTTGGTAGAGGTGGTCTCTTAAAGCCTCTTGCCGGTGGCACATATGAAGTAAATAAAAATATGATTGAGGATTTGGAAAAAGCTGAGCGGGGAGAACATGCATCTAATTTAGGTGCTGTTATGGCCAATAATTTAGCTGTTAAATTAGGAATTACTTCATATATTGTAGATCCAGTTTCTGTTGATGAGATGGAGCCCGTGGCTAGGATATCCGGCCTTCCTGATTTAGAAAGGGTGAGTTTGTCCCATGCTTTAAATATGAAAGCAGTAGCTCGAAAGGTAGCCAAAGAGATGGATCGTAAATATGAGGAAACCAATTTTATAGTTGCCCATTTAGGAACAGGTGTTTCAGTAACACCTCATAAAAATGGAAAAATGATCGATGTAAATAATGCTAAAGAGGAAGGTCCTTTTTCAGCTGATCGCTGTGGTGGGCTGCCAGCAAATCTTTTGACTAAATTATGCTATTCCGGTAAATACACATATCAAGAAATGAAGGAAAAGCTCTCCAGTAGGGGAGGTATTTATGCCTACCTAGGCACAACTGATTTGCGGGAAGCAGAAAAAATGGCTGTAGAAGGTAATCAAGAAGCTAATTATGTCTTGGCTGCTTTAGCCTATCAAGTAGCTAAAGAAATTGGGGCTATGGCTGCTGTTTTAGAAGGACAGGTAGATAGGATTATCTTAACAGGGGGTATGGCAAACTCTCAGAGAATTGTAAGTGATATAACTAGGAGAGTAAAATTTATAGCTCCTGTAGTTTTAGTGCCTGGTGAAGAAGAATTAGAAGCATTAGCTTTAGGAGCATTAAGAGTATTAAATGGTGAGGAAAAAGCAAAAGAATATATATAGTCTATTAGTGGGCGAGTGAGCGTGGGCGAGAAAAATATAGCAAGAATGGTCGTAGGGGCGCCCATTGGGCGTCCGAGTGACTATAGAACATTTATCATTAACCACGGGCCCCTCCGGGGCACACGGAT
>JUEF01000102.1 GCA_000802045.1 Peptococcaceae bacterium BICA1-8 | reverse complement strand
AAAGAGTATTAATAAGCAGTGGGGAAATTACAAGCAAAATAATTGTAAAGAAAAAGCTAAGAAATATTAGGACAGTTAACGCTATACGAAAAATTTTAAGGGCTGCTTGATAATTTCCTAAAGCAACTTGCTGAGAAACCATCTTTGAAATTGCTAAAGGTAAGCCTGCCGTCGAAACGACCAATACAGTTATATACAACGGAAAAACCATATTAAATAAACCAACAGCTTCTGTACCAATTATTCTAATAACAGTAATTTGAAAAACAAAACCAATTATTTTCACGAAAATTCCGGAAAAAAATAGTATCAATGCACCCTGCATAAAACTGTATTTGACCATATTGTCACTCACTTCATTATTATCTTATTCATGTCTATGCAAGGTTTTGAAAAAATATCAAAAATTTGGCAACACTATAAATAATATTTTACAAAAAGCTAATTTCTTAATGTTTTAAATAATCAAGAAGGATTTTCAGATTTTTTGCTTAATTATATTAATAATTTAACTATAAAAATAAAATAGGTAATATACCAAACATAATAAATAAGGAGGGGCTTCATTGAAAACGTACACACCAGACAAAATTAGAAATGTGGGAATCGTTGCCCACGGAGGAGCAGGTAAAACTTCACTAACCGAAGCAATACTTTTTAATGCCAATCTCACTTCAAGACTTGGTAAAGTAGACGATGGGACAACAGTAACCGATTACCTACCAGAGGAGATAAAACGCAAAGTTACAATAACCTCTACCCTCGCCCCAATGGAGTGGGATAATACTAAAATTAATTTCGTGGATACTCCAGGATATGCAGACTTTATAGGTGAAGTAAAAGGAGCTTTAAGAGCTGTAGATAATGTTCTAATGGTGGTTTGTGGAGTATCCGGCGTGGAAGTTCAAACCGAAGTTATCTGGGATTTTGCTAATGAAAAAAATATGCCTCGGATACTTTTGGTTAATAAGTTAGATAGAGAAAACTCAAGTTTTTTCAAAGTAATTGATGAATTAAAAGATTCCTTTGGAGCAGGTATTGTTCCAATTCAGTTACCAATCGGCTCAGAGTCAGGTTTTAATGGAATTGTGGATATATTACAACTTAAAGCATACTCCTTTAAAGATGGGAAAATGAGTGAAATTGATATACCCGCCGACTTACAAGATCAAGCACAAGAATACCGTGATGCACTGATGGAATCTGTTGCTGAGGGTGATGATGAACTTTTAATGAAGTATTTAGAGGGAGAGCAATTATCTCCAGAAGAAATAATAAAAGGCTTTAAAAATGGTGTAAAAGAAGGAAAAATCTATCCGGTATTAGCTGGTTCTGCTTTAAACAATATTGGTATTCCAAATTTAATAAACGCCTTAGTTGATTTTTTGCCATCACCAGCTGAATTAAGTGAAACAGATTTATTAGCTCAAGCTCCGGCTGCTTTAGTATATAAAACATTAGCAGACCCATATGTTGGTAAACTGAGCTTTTTTAGATTATACTCAGGCACACTAAAAACTAGTGATAGCATATATAATGCAAATAAAGAAAAAGAAGAGAAGGTCAGTAGCTTTTTAATGGTTAGAGGTAAGACGCAAGAAAACTTATCAGAGGTTATGGCTGGAGATATTGCGGCGGTTGCAAAACTTCAAGAAACAATGACTGGTCATACCTTATGCTTAAAATCAAAACCCCAATTATTAGAAAGTATTGATTTTCCCGAACCAACCTTAGCTGTTGCTATTAGCCCTAAATCAAGGGGTGATGAAGATAAGGTAGGTAACGCGATATCAAGACTTCTTGAAGAAGACCCAACTTTAAAGGTAGAGAAAAATTCGGAAACTAAAGAAACTATATTAAAGGGTATGGGAGATCTACATTTAGATATGATTACTGAAAGAATGAAAGCAAAATTTGGAGTAGAAGTAGAAATGCGTACTCCAAAGATTCCATACCGCGAAACTATCCGTGGAAATATCAAAGTTCAAGGTAAGCACAAGAAACAATCTGGTGGTGCTGGACAATACGGTGATGTATGGTTAACTCTAGAGCCACTTCCTGATGGGGATTTTGAATTTCACGAATCTGTTTTCGGTGGAGCAGTTCCTAGAAACTACTTCCCTGCAGTTGAAAAAGGTGTTAGAGAAGCAATGCAGGAAGGTATGCTAGCGGGTTATCCAGTTTCTAATTTAAAAGTAACCTTAGTTGATGGTTCTTATCACCCTGTTGACTCTAATGAAATGTCTTTCAAAATTGCAGGTTCCTTAGCCTTTAGAAAAGGTATGGAAAAAGCAAATCCCGTTTTATTAGAGCCTATAATGAATGTCGAAATAATCGTTCCTGAACAATTTATGGGTGATATAATGGGCGACATAAATAGTAAACGGGGTAGGATTATGGGTATGGAATCTAAGGGTAAATTCCAAGTTATCAAAACCCAAGCTCCTCTATCAGAGATGTCTCGTTATGCTATTGATTTAAAATCAATAACACAAGCTAGAGGCAGTTTTAAAATGGAATTATCCCATTATGAGGACGTACCACACAAATTAGCAGAGGAAATAATAAATAATAAGAAAAAAGAAGAAGAGAAGTAGTTTTTATAAAGGGAGTAGACAATACTCCCTTTATTTTTGTAATAAATCCAAACTATATTATGGTTAAATTGTCAAAGTTTAAAAAATGATTTGTAATTTTCTGAAATTAAGTATGCATTTTTAACAAATAGTAGCAGGAATACCATTAAAAATGTAGAAGTGTATGTAGAGATGAAAAATGGAAAATACTAATAACGAAGTTGGTGACTAATGAGATATAAAAATTTATTGTTTGCTTTGGTAGTTTTTGTATTGTTCGCTAGCGGATGTTCCCAAAAGATAACTGAAATTACCGCACCACCTGATAACATTTCCTTAGACCAAGCAACAAAAATAAATTTAAAAATGCTTGATCTGAATAAGCTATCAAAAACTGATATCAGCCAATTAGATGGTATAAAATTAAAAAACAATACTGAAGGCTATGAAATGGAGTATAGATATCCCGATACACCAATAACAATTAAGATTATTAAATTTACCTCACAGGATGAAATTGAGACTTTTTGGGTAGATTGGTTAGCTATACACAGACTAGAGAAATTTAATACCCAACAAGTAGTTGAGTTTAATCAATATAATAATTATTCTATTTACGCTTGGCAAAAAGGTCCATGGTTTACTTATATAGAAGTACCTAATGAACCATTAAAAGATAAAGTAAAAAATGTTATTGCCAATCATTACTTGAATTTAGCAAAAAATGAAAATGTAATTAAATAAATATATAATTGTTAGTAATTAATAAAATATATACTATCTTAAATTAGACTATGAATAATTAATTTGCATAGTCATTTTTGTTCCTTTATTTTCATAAATATTTTATTTAATATAATTACTATATCGTTTTCTTTAACAATTATATATGAAGGTTTAAAAAAATATTATGGATTTGAAAAGGAGGTTTAAAATGAGCACTTCAAAAAAGAGTTCAAGAGAAATATCACTTGAACGGGCAGAAGTTCTAAAAAGTCGTATTGAACCATATTTGGAAGCCAAAGAAAAAATATTTACAGGTTTATCTCTGCAAGAGGAGATAAAGACCAGACAAAACAAAATTAAAGAGATTTTAGGTGCTACTGAAGAAGATTGGAACGATTGGCATTGGCAAATTAGAAACAGAATATCCGATTCTGACAATCTTGCTAAATTTTTAAATCTAAATGAAAAACAAAAACAAGATATAGATAAGGTTGGAAATAAATTCAGATGGGCAATTTCACCCTATTATCTATCTCTAATTAACCCAGAAGGGGAACATTACCAAGACCCAATATATTTACAGTCTGTTCCAACAGGACTGGAATTGCAAGAAGGCCTAGGCAGTGCAGATCCAATGTCTGAAGAATTTACTAATCCAGCACAATGTATTACTCGCAGGTATCCTGATAGGTTAATAATTAATGTGACTAATCAATGTGCCATGTATTGTCGACATTGCCAAAGAAGGAGAAATATTGGTGAAACTGATGTACCAAAGTCTAAAGAGGAATTACTTGAAGCTATTAATTACATTAAAAATTCACCAGAAATAAGGGATGTTTTAATAACCGGTGGTGATCCGTTTACATTATCTGATGATTTACTGGATTGGCTCTTAGGCGAACTTGATAAAATCCCTCATCTTGAGTATAAACGATTAGGTTCAAGAATGTTAGTCACTTTACCACAACGGGTTACACCTGAGTTTTGCGATATGCTCAAAAAGCATCATCCGATTTACGTAAATACACATTTTAATAACCCAATGGAGGTTACAGAAGAATCTAAAAAAGCCTGTGAGATGTTAGCAAATGCTGGAGTACCATTAGGTAATCAAGCGGTGTTGTTAAAGGGTATAAATGATAATATCCATGTTATGAAAAAGCTAAATCATGAAATTCTAAAAATCAGAGTTCGACCTTATTACATTTTTCATGCAAAAGGTGTTATTGGAACAATGCATTTTAAAACAAGTGTAGATATAGGAATGGAAATAATGGAGCATTTAAGAGGATATACATCAGGTTTAGCAATTCCGACATATATAATTAATGCCCCACTAGGCAAGGGTAAAACACCGATACTTCCTGAATATATAGTTTCCCGGGGAAGAGATAATCTGACTATAAGAACCTGGGAGGGAGAAATAATAACATATCCTAATAAAGATGAGGATATTATTTTTTAAAAAAAGAGGCAACCTGCAACCTATTAAAGGGTTTTGAGTGATTTCAATATTATGTAAATTCAATTAATTTTTGGTGATAAGGAATTATTACCAATTTAAATAATTTAAATCGAGGGGGTATTTTTTTGAAGAAAAGTTTAGTTTTTTTGTTAGTGCTTGTTTTTGTTGTATCTAGTGTAATGCTGGGGTGTGGCGCAAAACCAGAGACACCTTCAGAGCAACCTAAAGAGGCTCCTCAAGAAGAACCTAAAAAAGTAGAAACATTACAAATAAATATCATAACAGGATCTACTGGTGGAACATATTATCCTTTAGGTGGGGCAATGGCAAATGTTTGGAGTAAATACATTGAAAATCTTCAAGTAACGTCTCAGCCTGGTGGAGCATCAGTAGAAAGTATCAACATGGTAAATGTGGGCGAAGTGCAATTAGGTATGGCAATGAACAATATCGCAGATGATGCGTGGAATGGAAAAGGTACCTGGGACGGAAAGGCAATACAAAACTTTAGATCAATAGGGGTTATTTATCCTGAAGTATACCAAGGAATTGCTCTTAAGGGGAGCGGCATAAAAACAATAGTGGATTTAAAAGGTAAAAAAGTTGCTGTAGGTCCGGTTGGAAGTGGAACAGCAGTATTAAGTGAAGCAGTATTTGGTGAAGCTGGGTTAACATTTAAAGATATGAGTGCCCAATTTGATGGTTTTGGAGATGCTGCCAGCAAGATGAAAGACGGTCATATTGAAGCTAATTTCGGTGTTTTAAGCGTTCCCGCAGCAGCTATTCAGGATATTAAGACTGTACGGGATATAGAAATTATTGAAATTAAAGGAGAACTTTTTGAAAAAGTTAAGGCTAATTATCCTTTCTTTAGTCAATATGTTATACCTGCAGGTACCTATGGTAATACAGAAGACATGTACACTATTAATTGTCAAGCAGCACTATATGTCACACCAGATTTATCGGAAGATCTAGTATATGAATTGACAAAAGTATGGTATGAAAAAACTTCTGAAGTTGCTCAAGCTCATGCTGCAGCTACCTGGTTATCTGAAGAATTAGCTGCAGGAAATTTGGAAATAGCTATATCCGGTATTACTACACCATTACATCCAGGCGCATATAAATATTTTCAGGAAAAAGGCATAAATATTCCTGATGAGATCAAGCCCATCGACTAATTAAATTGGGGGGGTGTTGGCCGGGTGGCTGAAAAGTCCTCGGCCTTCCCATTTATGAAAAAATACTTTTTGTTTTTAATTATTATTTCTATCGTTATGATATTGCTTTTACCAATATATGCCTTGGAAGTTAAAGTTGCAAAAACTGAAGTTACTGTATATCAGCAACCAGCTAACCTCGGTGAACAGTTTGATATTATTTGGACTCATTCTGTAACATTACAGCCTGTAATAGAAACATATAGGATTGATAGACCAGGTAAAATTTCTTTAATACAGATGATTTTTGATGATAATGGCCCCAATCTACCCGCCCGACCAGAATATAATCAAAAATGGCTTATTAAGGATGGTAAATTTATTGTTAGCAACTATGATCTGGTTTTTGAGAGAGTCCCAGTGACTATTGGTGCTATAATTGCAAATCACACTCTACAATATAATGATAAATTAACTAATCTAAAAGAAGTGTATCGACCGGGTGGATATGTTTTACTAGGGATAACAAAGAAAAATATTTTTAACTATCTAACTCAGGAGGTCGAAATATGGCTGAAAAACCAGAAATAGATCTAATTCCAATGAATAATAGTTCTGAAGTACTTGATCAAAAGCTTTCCGATGAAATATTAGCCAAATACGACCGAGAATTCGCATTTCGGAGGCTTAAGGGTCCGGTAGCAAAATTTTGCTTTATTCTGGCGGTTATTTGGTCTCTAGCTCAGCTGTATACTGCAGCATTTGGAGTTTTTCCATCTACTTTACAGCGGGCTCCACACGTAGGAGTAGCTTTGGTATTGATCTTCTTACTTTATCCGGCAAAAAGAAGTAGTGGAGTACCCAATGATGGTATCCCATGGTATGATTACTGTTTTACTTTTTTGGGTTTTGCTGCTTCAGCCTATCACTTGGTTTTTTATGAAGATTTAGTCTGGCGAGCAGGTTTATACACCCAAATTGATATGATTGTTGGTATTATTGCCATCCTATTGGTTATAGAGGCAACAAGAAGAATTGCAGGTCCGGTAATTATAAGTCTTGCTGTGTTCTTTCTCTTTTATGCTTACTTCGGTAAATACTTTCCCAGTTTTATGGCCCACCCTGGGTTAAGTATAAAGCGGATAGCTGTTTTTCAATGGATAGGTACTGAAGGAATCCTAGGTGTACCAATAGCAGTATCTTCAACCTTTATTTTCCTCTTCATGCTTTTTGCAACATTCTTAAAAAAGACTGGTATTGGTGACTGGCTCACTAATTTAGCAGTAGGATTAACTGGTGATTCAACGGGTGGTCCGGCAAAAGCTGCAGTTATTGCAAGTGCAACTCAAGGTACAATTTCGGGAAGCTCCGTTGCAAACACTGTGGGAACAGGATCAGTTACCATACCACTTATGAAAAGTATTGGTTACAGAAAAGAATTTGCTGGTGCAGTGGAAGCTGCTGCTTCTACTGGTGGACAATTAATGCCACCTATAATGGGCGCAGCAGCCTTTGTTATGACAGAATTCTTAAATATTCCTTATGGTACTATTGCACTTGCTGCTTGTATACCAGCTTTATTGTATTTTACCGGAATTTTTACAACTGTCCATTTTGAAGCAGTAAAGACTGGTTTAACTGGTATACCTAAAGAAAATTTGCCAAATTGGAAAGAATTACTTAAACAAAAGTGGTTTTTGGCTGCTCCAATTGTTGGAATAGTAGTCCTTTTAGTCAAGGGTTTCACCCCTATGCTAGCTGCATTTTATGGTATAATAATATGTTTGGCTGCATCCATGATACTAAAAGAAACCCGTTTGTCCTTTTCAGATATTATAAAAACTTTAGAAGAAGGTGCTAGAGCTGCATTGCCTGTAGTAGCAGCATGCGCTACAGCCGGGATAATTGTAGGTATTATAACGTTAAGCGGCTTGGGGATGAAGATGGCTGGTGGTATTGTTGCTTTGGCCGGCGGTAATATTTATCTTACAATGATGTTTACAATGTTCTCCTCAATAATTCTTGGGATGGGTGTACCAACTACAGCAAATTATATTATTCAAGCAACTGTTTCAGCTCCGGCTTTAATAGCTTTAGATGTGCCACCGATTGCAGCTCATCTTTTTGTTTTCTACTTTGGTATTGTAGCCGATATTACTCCTCCGGTTGCTTTAGCTGCATTCGCTGGTTCAGGTATTGCTAATTCAAATCCTTTCAAAACAGGGATTGAAGCATTCAAATTAGGTTTTGCAGCATATCTTGTTCCATATATATTTGTTTTATCACCAGTTTTAGTTTTGGTTAGACCAGAAGGTATTACAACTATTGTATTTATAGTTCTTGTTGTAAAGGCTATAATTACAGCTGTAATAGGTATGATTGGTATAGGTGGAGCAACAACGGGGTATTTCATTACTAATGGAAAGTGGTATGAAAGAATCCTTCTTTTTGTTGCAGGAGTATCATTGATTAAACCAAGCACAGAAACTGATTTATTAGGATTCGGTTTATTAGCCTTTGTTTGGATAATGCAAAAGTATAGGAAAAAACATATGGAAAAAGGAATTTCTGTTTAGTAAAAAAAAGCTTGCTGAAAGCGCTGCAAGCTTTTTTATTTGGCTATATCTTTAATTTTAAAATTTATTAAAATGTGTTAAAATAAAAATATTGGACTTTTGCTTAAATTTTATTTTATTATTTAATTTTTATGTATCAAATTGAAGGTTTTTGTGAATTATTAGAGAATATATATTAGAATGTTATTTTGGTTAAAAACTACCAATATAACATTTTATAAATATATACATATTTGAAGGGGGTTAATTTTTATGAAAAAGAGAGTATCCTTATTTTTAATCATTGCACTAGTTTTAAGCCTTGCACTTGTGGGTTGCGCACCGAAAGAAGAACCAAAAGCTGAAGAACAAAAACCAGAACCAGCACCAGCTCCTGAAAAGGTATTTGTTAATATTGCAACAGGTGGAACTGCTGGAACTTACTTCCCATTAGGTGGGGGTATGGCTGATATTTGGAATAAAAACATTCCTGGAATGAATGCAACTGCAGAAAGTACAGGTGCATCAGTTGCTAATGTCAATATGCTTAGAGACGGAAAAGTTGAAGTTATTTTTGTACAAAATGATGTTGCTTATTATGCTGCTACTGGTACAGAAATATTTACCGGAACTAATAATAGTGGAAAATATGATGGTATCAGAGGACTTACTACTCTTTACCCAGAAACAATCCAAATAGTTACTTTAACTAATAAAGGTATAGAAACATTAGTGGATTTAAAAGGGAAAAAAGTAGCTGTTGGGGCTCCTGGATCGGGCACAGAAGCAAATGCTCGGCAAATTTTAGAAGTTGCTGGATTATCTTATGAAGACATAACTGAACAATACTTATCTTTTGCAGAAGCTGCCCAAAATTTAAAAGACGGAAATATTGATGCAGCATTTATTACTGCTGGTCATCCGACAGCAGCGGTACAAGATATTGGTGCCCAAAAAGATATTAAAATAGTTTCTATTCCTGCTGATATAGCTAAGAATCTAATTCAAAAATATCCTTTCTATACACAAGTTACGATTCCAGCAGGAACATACAATAAAGTTGATACTGATTCAGAAACAGTTGCAGTTATGGCTATGCTTGCTGTTGATGCAAAGTTAGATGCCGAGCTTGCATATAATCTCTTAAAGACTATGTATGGAAATACTGATCGAATGAAAGCCTCCCATGCAAATGGTGCAATGATTACTAAGGATAGTGGTAAAGATGGAATGTCTCTTGATTTACATCCTGGTGCAGAAAAATTCTTTAACGAATAATATTAAATATACACTTATAATCAATAAGTTTTAGGGAGGTCTGAGCATTGGAGAAATCCAATGCTCACATTTTAATGAAAACAAAACAAAATTTAACAATAATCTTTGGAATACTAATTTTTATTTTTATAATTTTTAATTTTAATTTTAAAATAATGCAAACTAAAATACTTGTTATTTATAATGAAGAACGCAATACCGAAGACATATTAGCTATTTCTGATTCTAAATTTGAACTAAGCTATATTCACTCAGTCCATCATACTCCTGTATTTGAGTTATTTGAAATTAATAAAGAAAATAAAATAATACTTAAAGAAACAAGGTTCTCTTCATTAGGTGTTGGCATGCCAACTACTGATGAAGGGGGAACTTTCATTAATAATAATGGAGAATTTGTTTTGAAATTTTCCAGAGAATTTGATAACATTTATATTAGAGTTTCGCCAATACCTCAGCATGCAATTGAATTAGGCGATAAAAGGTATCCCCTACTTGAATTTGCAGAATCTGAACAAAGACTAAAAATTTATGCTAAAGATAAATGGATGATGGTAGGAAAGTGACCTTAGGTTTGAGGAGGGGAGAACGTGTCAACAAATCAACATGAACTTGTACTAAATGATGAAGAAATAATGCGAAAATATGATAAAGAATCTGACTATAGGAATCTAACCGGTTCGACTGCAAAGTTTGTATCAGCTCTTGCTATTACTTTCACACTTTTTCAGTTATATACAGCAATCTTTGGAGTCTTAGATGCAATGATTCAAAGGTCAATACACGTATCTTTTGGTTTTGCGCTGATATTTCTTTTGTATCCTGCTAGAAAAAAATGGTCCCGTAATAAAATCCACCCCATAGATTTGTTATTTGCAATAATTGGAGCAGCAATACCCTTATATATTGTTGTTTCTTATCAAGAACTAGTATTACGGGCAGGGACAGTAACAACAAATGACTATATTGTTGGTATTTTGGGTGTTCTTTTTGTTTTAGAGGCTGCTCGCCGAATAGTAGGCTGGCCTATAGTAACTGTTGCTATCTTATTTTTGGCATATGCCATTTTTGGCAGATATATACCTGGTCAATTAGCCCACCGTGGTGTTGATTTAGAAAGCTTGGTCTATCATTTATTTTTTACAACGGAAGGTATTTTTGGTATTCCTATTGGAGTTTCCTCAACATTTATTTTTCTATTTATTCTTTTTGGAGCCTTTTTAGAAAAAACCGGTATGGGTCAGTTTTTTATTGATATAGCCAATTCTATTGCAGGTTGGGCTTCTGGGGGACCTGCAAAAGTAGCTGTACTATCTAGTGGTTTAATGGGTACTATCTCCGGCAGCTCTGTTGCTAATGTTGTTGGAACAGGTAGCTTTACAATTCCTATGATGAAGAAATTGGGATATAAGCCGGAATTCGCTGGAGCAGTGGAAGCGACGGCTTCAACTGGTGGACAGCTAATGCCGCCGATTATGGGTGCCGCAGCCTTTTTAATGGCTGAATTTACATCTATTCCTTATGTTACAATTATTGGTGCCGCACTAATCCCTGCTATATTATACTATTTTGGAGTATGGACAGGAATTCACTTAGAAGCAAAAAAATTAGGTTTAAAAGGTTTAAAACGGGAAGATTTACCCAAAATCAAAGAGATAATGTTGGAAAGAGGACATCTGTTTTTACCTTTAGCTGCAATAGTTTATCTTTTAGTGACAGGATATACTCCAATGCGGGCCGCTTTAATTGCCATTGTTCTGTCAATATTAGTATCTATGGTTAAGCGTAGCACGCGAATTAGTTTTAAAGAGATTGTCAAAGGTCTTGAACAAGGCGCAAGAGGAGTCTTAGGTGTACTTGCGGCTACAGCTTGTGCTGGTATTATTATTGGGGTTGTAACAAAAACTGGTTTAGGTCTAAAACTGGGTTCATCGCTAGTTGATTTAGCTGGTGGGAAATTAATCCTTACCTTATTCTTTACGATGGTAACCTCAATAATTTTAGGTATGGGGGTACCAACTACAGCGAATTATGTTATTACTTCAACCATTGCTGCACCTGCTTTATTACTTTTAGATGTACCAGTGCTTGCTGCTCATATGTTTGTATTCTATTTTGGAATAATAGCCGATGTTACACCACCGGTTGCTCTAGCAGCATTTGCAGGGTCGGGTATTGCCAAATCCAACCCTATGAAAACCGCCTTTGCGGCCTCAAAACTCGCAATAGCAGCCTATTTAGTACCATACATCTTTGTGCTTAGTCCGGCTTTATTATTAATTGATGTTAATTTAGTAGAGATTATTGGAATTGTTATTACTTCATTAATTGGTATTGTTGCTGTCGGGTCAGCAGTAGCAGGTTACCTAGTTACTCATGAGGCATGGTATGAGAGAATCATTTTCTTCTTAAGCGGTGTAATGCTTATTCAGCCTGGTATATATACAGATGTAATTGGGATATCCATAATCGCTATTGGTTATATATTGCAAAAAAGAAAAGCTGCAAAACTAAATCCACAAACCTAGTGTTTGTGGTTTTTTTCAAGAGAAAGAATTCATAAAAAACATTGAGGTGAGCATATGAATAAGATACTTACTATTGCAGGATCTGATTCAGGTGGTGGTGCGGGAATTCAGGCAGATATAAAGACTATAACTGTTCTTGGTGAATATGCTTGCAGTGTTCTAACTTCTATTACTGCCCAGAATACTTTAGGAGTTCAAGGGGTATTTATTCTTCCGGGGGAGTTTATTGCAAAACAGTTGGACTCTGTTCTATCAGATATCGAAATTAATGCAGCGAAAACAGGAATGCTTGCAAATTCTGAAATAATAAAAGTAGTTTCTAGTAAAATTAAAGAATTTAATATTGAAAAACTGGTAGTTGATCCTGTAATGGTAGCAACTAGTGGAGATATTCTTTTAGAAGTTGAAGCGATTAGTAGTCTAAAGGAATCCTTATTACCATTAGCATATATAGTAACTCCAAATCTATCTGAGGCAGAAGTACTTTCAGGTCTAAAAATTAATAGTATTTCTGATATGAAAACAGCTGCTAAAATTATTTTTGAATATGGACCTAAAAATGTGTTAATCAAAGGTGGGCACTTAATGGAAGCTGCTGTAGATGTTCTATATAATGGAACTAATTTTGAAGAATTTTCTGCTCATAGAATAGAAACTAAGAACACCCATGGGACCGGCTGCACATTATCTGCTGCAATTGCAACATTCTTAGGTAAAAATATAAGCATCGAAAAATCGGTGTGGGAAGCAAAGAATTATTTGACACAAGCCTTGCAGTCGGGAAAAGATTTGAGAATAGGTAAAGGCAGTGGACCTGTAAATCATTTAGTGGAAAAGGAATATTAAATGGAAAGCACCTTGGATTTTAAATTACTTGAAGATATACGTCAAAAAAAGCCCCTAGTTCATCATCTTACTAATACAGTAACCATCAATGACTGTGCTAATATAACTCTTTGTTTTGGGGCACTGCCCGTTATGGCTAATAGTATTGATGAGGTTGAGGAAATTGTAGAAAATGCTGATTCATTAGTTTTGAATATGGGTACTCTTTCTAATGAACAATATAATGCTATTATATTAGCTGGGAAAAAGGCAAATCAAAGAAAAATACCTATTATTCTCGACCCAGTAGGTGCTGGTGCTACTACTTACCGTACAAGGAAAATACAAGACTTACTAGAAATACTAAACCCTACTGTTATTAAAGGAAATGCTGCTGAAATTAGTATTTTATCAGGTCAATATGGTGTTTTAAAAGGGATAGAATCTCAGGGAATTTATAATAATATTATTCCTACGGCAGAAAAGCTGGCTAATTCACACAATTGTATTGTTGCAGTTACAGGACAAAATGATGTAGTAACAAATGGTCAAAGGACTTTTATTATTGAGAACGGTCATTGGTTAATGGGAAAAATAATAGGTACAGGGTGTATGGCTGCAAGTGTTATTGGATGTTTTATGGCAACAGGAATACAAACATTAGAGGCTTGCACTTGTGCCTTAACAGCTTATGATATTTCAGCAGAGTTAGCCTCTATTAGAGCTGATGTAAAAGGCCCCGGATCTTTTAAAGCAGCTTTAATGGACGAAGCCTTTAATTTACAAATTACAACCATAAATCGTTTAGCAAAAATAAGGAAGGTTTAGTATGAATTTAAAAGATATTGGAGAATTTGGTTTAATCGCTAGATTAGCGGAAAATTGCATTTTTAATAAGAAGGAAATACTTGTTGGTATTGGTGATGATACAGCAGTATTACCATTGGACCAGGATTATCATCTATTAGTTTCTTGTGATATGTTAATTGAAAAAATGCACTTTTTAAGGGAAGTGAGTTCACCTTTTCAAATCGGTTATAAATCAGTTGCAGTTAATTTTAGTGATATAGCTGCAATGGGAGGATGGCCTACAAGTATCCTAGTTTCTATAGGTATCCCCAAGTCGATTTCTTTTGAATATATTGATGAAATATATAAAGGCATGAAAAATATTTGTAAAAAATATAGCGTGAATATTATTGGAGGAGATACAGTAGCAAGTCCTGATGGTATAGTAATAAACGTTACTGTTTTAGGTAAGGTGGAAAAAAACAATTTGCATCTTAGATCACATGCTAAGGTTGATGATGTAGTTTTTACTACTGGCACATTAGGTAATTCTGCCGCAGGACTACAAATAATAAAAAACATTCAAAATCATCTAGATATCGATATCCCTTCAAAAATAAAAGATTTCTTACTGCAAAAACATTTGTCTCCTGAGCCGTGTTTGAATGAGATACGTATTCTAAATAAAATTGAGTTGGGTTTAAACGCTCTTAATGATATAAGTGATGGGCTAGCAAGTGAAGCCTGGGAAATTGCAAATGCAAGCCAAATCGGAATTGAACTTTATAAAGATAGAATTCCTATCTCAGAAGAAACACAAATTCTGGGACAACTTTTAAAAACAAGCCCCCTAGATTGGGCATTATATGGTGGTGAAGACTTTCAACTTATAGGTACTATAGATAAAATCCATTTCCCGATTTTTTCCAAGGAATATAAAAGAGAAAATGGAACGGATTTATTTGAAATAGGAAGAACAATTAATTATCCAGGCGTATTTCTTGTTCATAACGAAGAAAAGGTTTATTTAAATAAGTCAGGATTTAATCATTTTGATTAAAAAAAATAATTTCTCCTTGTCTATCAACTTGACTAGGGATATTATTATAAAGTACTTTGTATTATATTTTTAATTATTTAACTAAGCTTTAAAATAATTTGGGGGTGGAGGACTTGGTTGAAAAACCATTGGACATCGATCATAAACATTGCAAAGGATGTGGCATTTGTTACACCTTATGTCCTAAAAAAGCAATATCGGGAGATGACAAAGGCAAAGTCGTGTTATCAGACCCTGATCAGTGTTCCAAATGTGGGCTTTGCGAATCCCATTGTCCGGATTATGCAATTTTTGTAAGGAGGCAGAAAAAATAATGACCATGAGAAAAGCTAGTCTCATTCAAGGGAATAGAGCCTGTACAGAAGGTGCTCTTGCTGCAGGAGTTCGTTTTTATGCTGGTTATCCAATTACTCCTTCTACCGAAATTGCTGAAATTATGTCCGAAGAATTACCTAAGCTAGGCGGTAAGTTTGTTCAAATGGAAGACGAAATTGCTGGTATGGCTTGTATACTTGGTGCAGCCTTAACTGGAAAAAAAGTATTAACCGCTAGTAGCGGACCTGGAATTTCTCTAAAACAAGAAGCAATTGGTTATGCCGCTATGGCAGAAATTCCTTGTGTTATTGTAAATGTTCAAAGATTAGGTCCGAGTACTGGAGGTCCTACTTCATCAGCTCAAGGAGATATCATGCAGGCCCGTTGGGGTACACATGGTGATCATCCAATAATCGCATTATGTCCATCAAGTGTATATGAATGCTTCACACTGACAGTAACTGCTGTCAACTTTGCGGAAAAATTTCGCACCCCAGTTTATGTTTTGTTAGATGAAATAGTAGGACATATGCGGGAAAATGTTGAACTTCCAACATATGAAGAGATTAAAATAATAGATCGTAAAAAACCAACCTGTGCACCCAAGGAATATAAACCTTATAAAATAGACGAAAGCATGATACCTGCAATGGCTGATTTCGGCACAGGTTATAAGTGGCATGTAACTGGTCTATTTCATGATGAAACCGGCTTTCCAACAGGAAAAACAGATGTCATTGATAGCCAATTAAACCGATTAATGACTAAGTTTTCCAAATATGAAGATGAAATACTTCTCTGGGAAGAAAACCAGCTTGAAGATGCAGAAATTCTATTAGTAGCATATGGAAGTACAGCCCGTTCAGCATTAGATGCCATAGAAACCTTAAGAAATGAAGGTATAAAGGTAGGTTTATTCAGGCCCATAACTATTTGGCCATTTCCTGAAAAAGTATTAAGAGGTAAATTGGAAAAATTAAAACACATAATAGTACCTGAAATGAACTACGGACAGCTCATGTTAGAAGTAGAGCGTGTTTGTAAAGATAAAGTATCAGTTAGTGGATTATTCAAAGTTAACGGCTTACCAATTACTCCTGATGAAATAATTGCTAAAGTCAGGGAGGTGTTATAATGCGCCCGGATCTGCACCATCTATTTAGAATTGATAAGCTTCCCCACATCTGGTGTCCCGGATGTGGTCATGGAATAATAACTAGGACTATTGGAGAAGCAATTGCGGAATCTGATTTAGATTTAGAACAAACTGTGATAGTTTCAGGCATCGGTTGTTCATCGCGGGCCTCAGGGTATATGAATTTTGATACATTACATACTCTACATGGAAGGGCTTTAGCTTTTGCAACTGGGGTAAAATTGTCTAACCCTCAATTAAATGTGTTTGTATTGACTGGTGATGGTGATGCAACCGCAATAGGCGGCAATCATTTCATTCATGCAGCTAGGAGAAATATTAATCTTAATGTAATTCTTTTTAATAATAATATCTACGGGATGACTGGAGGCCAGTATTCACCTCTAACACCAACTGGAAAAATGGCTACTACTTCTCCATATGGAAATATAGAAAACAATTTTGATATACCTGCTCTGGCTATCGCCTCTGGAGCATCATATGTTGCTAGGGGAACGGCTTTTCATGATAAACTTTTAGTCGATTGTATTAAAGAGGGAATAAAAAATAAAGGCTTTTCCTTAATAGAAGCTATGAGTATGTGTCCTACCTCCTATGGCAGACGTAATAAAATGGGTACACCAGCCGATATGCTAAACGATTTGAAAACATCGGCGGTTAATATTAATGTGGCAAAAAAACTAACACCAGAAAAACTTGAAGGGAAATTCTTAATAGGCACTTTACATCATAAACCATATCGTGAATTTACTGAGGAGTATGATAAATTGATTGACCGTCTCCGAAAGGAGGATATTTAACATGAAAAGATGGGAATTTAGACTTAGTGGTTCTGGTGGACAAGGCTTAATAACAGCAGGCATAATCCTCGGAGAAGCTGCAGTTTTAGAAGGCAAGGAAGTTGTTCAATCTCAGAGTTATGGACCTGAAGCAAGAGGAGGAGCCAGTAAAGCAGAGGTTATAATCGATACTAAAAAAATTCATTACCCTAAAGTAGTTTTGCCTGATATTATATTAGCTATGTCCCAGGAGGCTGCTCAAAAATACGGCTCTGAAATAAAAGAAAATGGTATTATAGTCATCGATTCAAGTATGGTTGATGATTTTAAACATGATAAGGTTAAAGTATTAAAAATACCTATTACTAAGCTAGCAAAAGATGAAGTAGGGAAAACATTTACTGCAAATATTATTGCAATTGCATTTTTAGTAGGATTAACAAAGGTGGTATCCTTTGACTCTTTAAAACAAGCAGTTTTAAACCGTATACCAAAAGGGACTGAGGCTATGAATACAAAAGCTATGGAGATCGGATGGCAATGGTCTCAAGAAAAATTATGAGAATTATTACTTATTGATGAAGCCTAAAGTCCCTTTTGGGACTTTTTCTTTTATATAAGCTTACTAATAAATATGATATATATCAGTTTTGAATAATTTTATTTATATTCATTTATATTTAATACAAAGATATTGATTTACTGTTAAAAACATGCTAGTCTACTATATGTAGATATTTATCCTCTGGTGATGGACATATTGGTTTCTATATAACTAAAGGTGTAATATAGAGTCCCAGAGGGGCTTTTTCTTCTATAGATAGAAGATTTTAAATATAATTCATAAAGGAGTGTATGAAACATGTATAATAATCTACTTGCTTTAAGGGCTAAAGGAACTCCCAATATGGACCTGGCCGATCTTTTTAAATTAGCGGAACAGCCTGATGTAATTTCTTTTGCTGGTGGGTTTCCAGACCCTGACTGGTTTATTGAAGAAATTGAAGAAATAACCATGGATGTATTAAGAAATTATAAAGATATCGCTTTACAATATAGCCCCGTTGCAGGTTTATCTACCTTAAGAAAATATATTTCTGAAAGAATGAGAAAGCAGAATATGAATATTAATCCTTCAAATGTATTAATATCAAGCGGGTCATTACAAGGACTAGACTTATTATGTAAAATCTTTTTAGACCCTGATGATTATGTAATAATTGAGGCTCCAACGTATTTAGGAGCAATATCTACCTTTGAGAGCTATGAAGCAAATACGGTTGCTATACCCTGTGATGAACATGGTATTATAATTGAACAGTTAGATGAGTTTTTACAAAATACTAAAATTAAACCTAAATTTATTTATGTAATCCCTACTTTCCAAAATCCATCAGGTAGAGTTTGGAGTTTAGAAAGAAGAAAAGCACTATTGGAGATTTGTGATAAATATCAATTGCCCATAATTGAAGATAATGCCTATGGAGAATTAAGATGCTCCGGTATGGAAGTTCCTACAATAAAGTCACTTGATTCTAAAGAACTTGTAATTTATTTGGGTACATTTTCAAAAATCTTCTGTCCTGGCATTCGGCTAGGTTGGGTTGCTGGCCCCGAAGAAATTATTGAAAAACTAATCTTATTTAAACAAAATTCAGATCAAACTTCATCTTCTTTAAGTCAATTATTAGTACTTGAAGCAGGAAAAAAAGGTTTAATTGAAAAACAAATTAATATCAATATAGAAAATTTAAAATTAAAAAGAGACGTTACAATAAATACTTTGGAAAAACATTTTTCAGGAAAGGCAAAATGGGTAGTTTCTGAGGGTGGGTATTATACTTGGGTGGAAATAGATAAAAAAATTAATACGTATGATTTATTAAAAAAGGCCGTAGGGGATTATAAAGTTGCTTATGTAGCCGGTCCATCCTTTTTCCCTAATAAAAATGGCGGTGAGAATTGTTTAAGGTTATGCTATAGTCTTCCAAAGCCTACTAAACTTGAGGAAGGGATTAAGAGACTGGCAAAAGTCTTTTCAATATAAACAAAACTTCTATATCGAGTTCTCTATTCCTTTGAATTTTATAAGTTAGAAATATTAATATTTTACATTCAAATATTAATATTTAGGAGGTTACTGAAAAGTGAATAGTAGTAAAATTATTTTACGTTCCCTAGCCACAGTTAAAGAATTACAAGCCATGAATGAGTTAGAAAAGGTTATATGGGGTATGGATTCAACTATTCCGTATCATCAAACAATAACAGCTGTGAAAAACGGCGGTCTCATTCTTGGTGCATATATAGATAATGAATTAGTCGGTTTTCAATATAGTTTTGCGGGTTTCGACGGTAAGATGTCGTATCTTTGCTCTCATATGCTAGGAGTACATCCTAAATATCAACATTTAGGTATTGGTAAAATGTTAAAATTTATGCAAAAAGAAGAAGCCCTCAAAATGGGATACCGGCTTATCACCTGGACTTTTGATCCTCTTGAAAGCGTAAATGGATATTTTAATATTAGAAAATTAGGGGCTGTGGGTAAGAAATATATTGAAAATTGTTATGAACAAATGGACGATAATCTAAATACAGGATTACCATCTGATAGGCTTTTAGCAGAGTGGTGGATTAAAAGCAAACATATTGATAAACAAGTTAACAGTAGTTCACAGCATTTATCACCTACAAAATCCAACCAAACTGCGTATTGGACACTAAATGAGAAAGGGCTGCCGATAATCAAGGATATCATTTTAAGTAATCTCGAATTTGGAGAATACTTATTTGTTCCCATTCCAACTAATATTCAAGAAATCAAGAAAAGAGACTTTTCTTTAGCTCTTGACTGGAGATTAAAAACTAGGCAAATATTTAATTATTATTTCGAAAAAAATTGGTTTGTTTTAGACTTTTGGAAAGAAACAGATGAAAATAAACCGATAAATTATTATATTTTGTCCTCAGGAAAAGGCGGTGGAGATAAATAGTGAACATCAAACAAATAATTTTACGACATATGAAAATGAAACTACTAAGTCCTTTTACTACAAGTTTTATGACTCTAAAAGATAAAGAATTTATTTTAATAGAGGTTATAAACGATGATGGTTTATCGGGTTGGGGTGAATCAGTTGCTCTCACAATACCTTTATACAATGAAGAAACGTTAAAAACAAACTGGCACATCTTGGAGGATTTTCTAATACCTATAGTGCTTAAAAACCCAATAAGCCATCCCCAGGAAATTAATTACATATTTAGCCATATTAAGGGTAATAATATGGCTAAATCTTCGATTGAAGGAGCTATCTGGGATTTATATGCAAAAGAGCAGGATATACCGCTAGCTCAAGCCTTAGGAGGAAAACTAACAGCTATTGAAGTTGGTATAAGTATAGGCATTCAGGAAAATATGTCAGATTTACTTAGTTTAATTGATCAATATTTTCAAGAGGGATACAAAAGGATAAAACTTAAAATTAAACCAAATTTGGATGTTGAGATAATCAGACAAGTTAGGCAACACTTCCCAGATATATCCTTAATGGCTGATGCCAATTCTGCCTATACTTTGCAAGACATGGATCGTTTGAAAGAGTTGGATAACTTTAACTTAATGATGATCGAACAACCACTTGCCCATGATGATATTATTGACCACGCCCAATTACAGAAACACCTTAATACCCCAATTTGTCTAGATGAAAGCATTCATAGTGTGGAAGATGCCAGAAAAGCAATACAATTAGGCAGTTGCAGAATAATAAATATTAAAATTGGTAGAGTAGGAGGATTAACCGAAGCAAGGAAAATCCATGACCTTTGTCTATCCTACAATATACCAGTCTGGTGTGGCGGCATGTTAGAATCTGGGATTGGCAGAGCTCATAATATTGCACTAACAACACTGCCTAATTTTACTTTACCAGGTGATACAGCTGCTTCCTCAAGGTATTGGGATCATGATATTATTTTACCAGAGGTTACAGTAAATAAAGGAATTATTACCATTCCTAGTTTGCCTGGAATTGGGTACAAAGTAAATAATGCGAAAATTAAAGAACTAACTTTATTCAAAAAAACTTATAATTAATTTCTATCATATATTAATTATATAGGTCAGAGGCAAAGGAAAGAAGTGTTTCATCATGAAAAGAATACTAATTTTCCTTAAAAAGTTTTCCTTAATTAATAAGAATAAAGCTAAAGTAGAAATTGGCCCCTTAAAAATGTTCTTGGAAAAAAAATATAAATATGATTATCCACATGAGACCTCCTTGTATATACCAAGGGTAGAAATCCGTGAAAAAATAGAATCACCATTTTTCACAAAAACAAAAGAAACTATCTATAATAGTATTACTATAGTTGATGCTCCTAGAGCTCCTTTAAGTGGTGAAAATAACGGCTTATTGTTTCCCCCTGAGGATTTCTTTAAAGAGGAGGATAATTTGTAAGAAGAATATAATTTCCATAAAATTATATTATACAATTTAATAACTTTATGCATAAATAGGGCCTTTAATTTAATATCGGTCCTTTTTTTTATCCCTTTTTTTGAATTGGTTATTTAAAAAATTTTAAAAAATGGCCTATTTTAGGGTTGATTTTTTTTATAAAAGATATATAATAATCTTAAAGTATTATATAACACATTTCGCTTAATTGTCGTAATATATAATATAGAAAAAGAGAGGAGGCAAATGAATGAATGCTCCAATCATGTATGAAGAGGAAGAATTAGTTGTTGAATTAACTATTGATGGTGAATTAAAAAATATATTAGTAAAAAAGCTGCCCTGCTGTATATGGTAAATAATTCACAGTTAGCATAGGAAACTCATGATTTATTTAATTTTGTTTTTATCAAATAAATTATTCAAATATTGACAAATTATTTTGACTGATGGTAATATAATTAAAATATATTAAAATACAATGATGGAGAAAAGTAGACTATACCCAGCTTTCAGGGAGGAAATGTCAATGACTGTAAGCATTTCTAATGCATGGATAGTTGAAGTTCGCTCCTGAGTAGTTAGGCTGAAACAAAGTAAGTCTAAACGGGTTCTACCGTTACATAGAAAGGGTATTGGATATTTTTTTGCTTCTAGTACCCGTGAGATAGCTGTTTTTTTCTAAAACGGTTAAATTAGGGTGGTACCACGGATCAAACCTTTCGTCCCTTCGGGCGCGAAAGGTTTTTTATTATTTGGTTTTTTTACCGCTAATAACTATTCTTACGTCACAATTCTACTAAGGGAGGATATTAAAATGTACTGGAATCAAAAATTTGAATGTTTACCTCGTGAAGCATTAAGAACTTTACAACAAGAGCGACTACAACAAACGCTTGAAAGGGCATATCATAATGTTCCTCATTACAGAAACATTATGCAACAAGAAAATATTGAGCCCAAAGATTTAGAGTCTTTGGAAGACTTAAGAAAATTCCCTTTTACCAAAAAACAGGATTTAAGAGATAACTATCCCTATGGCATGTTTGCAGTTTCCTTAAGTGAAGTAGTAAGAATCCATTCTTCTTCAGGAACAACAGGAAAACCTACAGTAGTTGGTTATACAAGAAATGATTTAAATACCTGGTCTGAGTTAATGGCCCGTGCATTAATGAATGCTGGTGTACAAAAGGAAGATGTGATTCAAAATGCTTATGGATATGGATTGTTTACAGGGGGGCTAGGCGTACACTATGGAGCAGAAAAAATTGGCGCATCTATAATTCCTATTTCAGGGGGCAATACAAAACGTCAGGTAATGATTATGAAAGACTATGAGAGTACAATTTTGACTTGTACACCCTCCTATGCTTTATTCATTGCAGAGGTAATCAAAGAAATGGGTTTAAAGCCTGCTGATTTAAAACTAAAAGCTGGACTTTTCGGTGCAGAACCTTGGTCAGAAAATATGCGTAAAGAAATAGAAGAAAAACTGGGGATACTAGCTATAGATATTTACGGTTTAAGTGAAATAATAGGTCCTGGTGTTGCAGTAGAATGCAAGTATAAAAATGGTTTACACGTTATGGAAGATCACTTTATAGTAGAGGTTATAAATCCTAAAACAGGGGAGGTGTTGCCTCCAGGGGAACAAGGCGAATTAGTATTCACTTCTCTGACTAAGGAAGCATTACCTATAATTCGCTATCGGACAGGAGATATTTCAAGGATAATAGATAAACAATGTGAATGTGGACGAACAAGCATAAAAATAAGTAGAATAGAAGGAAGAACTGATGATATGTTAATTATTCGCGGAGTAAATGTTTTCCCTTCTCAAATTGAACATGTACTATTAGAAATAGGAGAAGTAGAACCTCATTATCAAATTATTATTGATAGGGAAGGTCAATTAGATAATTTAGAAGTTCAAGTAGAAGTCTCAGAAAAAACCTTTTTTGATGAAGTCAAAAGATTAGAAAGTTTAAACAAAAAAATACGAAGTGAAATTGAAAGTTTACTTGGAGTTTCAGTAAGAGTAAAATTAGTTGAGCCTAAAACAATAGCTAGAAGTGAAGGAAAAGCTAAAAGGGTTATAGATAAAAGAAAATTTTAAGGAGGTATTTGCATGGTAATCAAGCAACTTTCAATATTTCTTGAAAATGTACCAGGACGTTTAAGTGCGGTAACTTCAATATTGGCTGAAAACAATATTAATTTAAGAGCCTTAACCTTAGCCGATACAGCGGATTTTGGTGTGCTAAGATTAATTGTCGATCAGCCGGAAATTGCGGTAGAATTATTACTAGATAATAATTTTGCTGTCAAATTAGGTGAGGTAATTGCTGTAGAACTTGAAGATACTCCAGGTGGTATAGATAAGGTATTAAAGATATTAGAGAAAGAAAACGTGAATATTGAATATATGTACGCATTTATGGGTGCTAAGCCTAAAAAAGCTTTAGTCATTTTTAGAGTAGATAAATTATCTGAGGCAATTACTAGTCTACAAAAAAACAATATTAAGTTAATCGAAAGCGAAGAGGAAGCAATAGACCTAATTTATTATTGCTGGGATTAATATTTATTTAAACAAACTTTACAAAAAAAGATAAAAGAAACAGGCTTAGAGCCCTTGTTTCTTTTATCTTTTTTTATAAACAAATATATTTTATTTTATAAAAAATAGTTGCATAATCCATTGAAATACCCAGAGTGCACCTAATCCAACAAAGGTTGTTAATAGTACATTTTTTAGTTTCCAAGCAAGAAAAGCAGCTATAATGCCTGCTAACAGCCGATAATTGTGTAATGAAATATTAATTACACTATCACTATTATAAAGAAGTGCAGGTAGTACAAGTGCTGCAAAAACAGCAGGGGGAATAAAGCGGAGAGATTTTTTTAATAAAGTATGCATTTTTATTTTGCCATATAAATTAATAAAAGATAGCCTTAATAAAAATGTTCCCAGTCCAGTTAATATAATAACTATCCAAATAGTAGCTGAATGCATTTTATCCTCCAATGTGAATAATTCAAGCTTGCTAGTTTCGCATTATCTATTTTTCCAAAGCTCAAATAATAATCCTGATGTAACACCAACTATAGCAGCAATAATAAGTCCTAAATTATAGGGGAGGGGATGTCCTATAACTGCAATAATTCCTCCAACAAAAGCAGCTGTTGCAGTGGAAGAATCGTCAATTGCATTTACTAGTAATACTAAAAAGGTTAAAGGAATAGCGAAATCCAAACCCCATTCTTTCGGAATACCAGCGCCAAGGTAAATACCCATTATTGTTGATAATTGCCAGGTAAGCCAGAGTAAAACGGCATTTCCCATATAATACTGGGCATGATTTATTTTATTATCATTTACAAATCGGCTAACAGACAATGCATATGCCTGGTCGGTTAGTAAATAAGCTAAAAGCATTTTTAGTTTTTGTGAAGTATGCTGAAAATGGGGCGCAAGACTGGCGCTATACATTACAAAACGCATGTTAATAATTAGTGCGGTGCTCACTATTATGAGTACTGCGGAGTTATTGTTAATAAGTTGAACTATAGCCAATTGAGCTGAGCCAGCAAATAAAAAAACAGACATAAATAATGCTGTCATTTTAGAAAAACCTGCATTTATAGCTGCAATACCGGAGATCATTCCAAAGGGTATTATTCCGACCAAAATCGGGACTACCTCCTTTGCTCCTTCTTTAAAATCATTATTTAAAAGCTGCATCTATTTCATTACCCCTTTTGACTGTTTTGAACTTAAATAAAAATAGTATATATATAAATTAATACAATTATAACGCAATTTTATGTTTTTTTAAACTATTTAAAAAAGGAAATAGGACGGGAGCTATAGTGATCCAAGAAAAAACGAAAATTTTACTATAATTAATTAGAAAAGATTGTTGACTGAATTATTTGAATGTATGATAATTAATGTGAATGTGAAAACAATCATTATATTATTAATAATGGAAGGGGTGTTAAGGATGGCTTTAGAAAATAAATGTCAATGTGCTGAGGAAAGTGATCAGGAGAAGTACACACGTATCAGTGAAATAATTGATGAGTACAAAAATAAAGAAGGCAGTCTGATTCAAATTCTACATCTGGCTCAAGGTATCTATGGACATATTCCCTTAGAATTACAGAAATTTATAGCTCAAAGGCTGGATATGCCTCTATCCCAAGTAAGTGGAGTAATAACCTTTTATTCTTTTTTTTCAACTCAACCCAGAGGGGAAAATACTATCAAAGTATGTCTCGGTACCGCTTGCTATGTACGGGGCAGTAAAAAGATTATTGATCGACTCATAGAGCTTCTTAAAGTTCAAGTAGGAGAGACCACTACTGATGGGAAATTTACCCTTGAAGTCATGCGCTGTATAGGTGCCTGTGGTCTAGCTCCAGCAATTACAATTAATGATGAGGTATACAAACAGGTTAACCCTGATAAACTCAAGTCTATTCTTAAGGAATTTGAGGAGGTGAAAAAATGACTTTGGAAGTTAGAAGCTTAGATGATATTGTGAAAATTAAGACATATTACAAGGAAAATCTGCAAAAGTATAAATTTCAAATTCTTGTCTGTGCTGGTGCAGGATGTATATCTTCTAAATGTTATGCAGTCAAAGATGCTTTACTTGATGCCCTTAAGGAAAATGACATTGAAAAAGATGTATTTGTGGTAGAGACAGGATGTATTGGTAGCTGTGATATTGGCCCAGTTCTGGTAATTCTGCCTGATGAAACTTTCTATACTCAACTTACTCCTGAAGATATTTCTGCTATTGTAAAATCTCACCTTCTAGATGGAATAATTAAAAAAGATAAAACCTATTTTGATCGCCAAAAAGGAATCCATGTTCCCCGATTAAGTGATATCGATTTTTTTAAGGATCAAGTGAAAATTGCTCTTAGAAATTGTGGAATAATTGAGCACTCTTCTTTAAATGCATATATTTCTAATGATGGATATATGGCCCTTGGTAAAGTACTTTCGGGAATGAGCCCAATTTCTATAGTGGAGGAAATAAAGAAATCTGGTCTTCGAGGTCGGGGAGGCGGAGGATTTTCGACAGGCATAAAATTCGAGGCTGGACTTAATGCTGTAGGTGACACAAAATATATTGTTTGTAATGCAGATGAAGGTGATCCAGGTGCCTTCATGGATCGAAGTATTCTTGAGGGAGATCCCCATACTATAATTGAAGGAATGATTATTAGTGGTTATGCTATTGGAGCGCAAAAAGGATATGTTTATGTTCGAGCCGAATACCCGCTTGCTGTTGAGCGTCTAAGTAATGCCATCGCCGAAGCACGTAACAAAAAAATTCTTGGCGAAAAAATATTTGGGTCTGATTTTGAATTTGATTTAGAGATTCGTATTGGTGCGGGAGCATTTGTTTGTGGAGAAGAAACCGCACTTATGACTTCAATTGAGGGTCAAAGGGGTGAACCTAGACAGAAACCTCCGTTCCCTTTTGAAGAAGGTTTGTTTGGTAAACCGACTATTATTAATAACGTGGAAACCCTTGCCAATATTCCCCCTATTCTTCTAAATGGAAGTGAATGGTTTGTTCAATATGGTACAGCTAAAAGCAAAGGAACAAAAGTATTCGCTTTGGCTGGTAATATTGCTAATACTGGTCTAGTAGAAGTTCCCATGGGGATGAGCTTAGGAAATATTCTCTTTAAATTAGGCGGGGGCATTCCTAAAAACAAAGGTTTTAAGGCCGCACAAACAGGAGGCCCTTCCGGCGGATGTATAACAAAGGAATTCCTTAATACCCCGGTTGATTACGATTCTCTTACTAATTTAGGAGCAATCATGGGTTCGGGCGGTCTGATAAGTATGGATGAAGACACCTGCATGGTAGATGTAGCCCGGTATTTTATGGATTTTGTTCAAGATGAATCATGTGGTAAATGTGTTCCCTGCCGGACTGGAACAAAAAGAATGCTGGAAATTTTAGAAAGAATTACCCGAGGCGAAGGAAAGGACGGGGATATAGAGCTTCTTGAGGAACTCAGCGAGGCCATTAAAGAATCTGCTATGTGTGGCTTAGGTCAAACTGCTCCTAATCCTGTTTTAAGTACCATCAAGTATTTCCGCCATGAATATGAAGAGCATATTAAAGATAAATACTGTCGAGCCGGAGTATGCTCTGATTTGTTTATTTCACCCTGTGAGAATGCATGTCCAGCTAATGTTAATGTTCCAGGTTATTTAGCCTTAATTGCAGCAGGAAGATTAAGAGACGCTTATAATCTTATCCGAAAAGAAAATCCCTTCCCTGCAGTTTGCGGACGGGTATGCACCCATCCTTGTGAGAGCAAATGCCGCAGAGCCCAACTAGATGAATCAATAGCTATCGCTGATCTTAAGCGGTATGTTGCAGATTATGTATTAAAGCATGAAGAGCCTTATTCTGACATTATTTATCCCAGCAATAACAAAAGCATAGGCATTATTGGAGCTGGTCCATCTGGTTTAACCTGTGGTTATTATCTAGCTAGGCTGGGCTATGATGTACATAGTTATGAATCACAGCCTGTTGCTGGGGGAGTACTGGCCTTCGGTATACCAGAATATCGCCTACCTAAAGATGTTCTTCAGAGAGAAATTAAATTGATTGAACAAACAGGGGTGAAAATTCATCTTAATACCGAAGTAGGTAGAGATGTTACATTTCAAGAGCTTCAAGAAAGGCATAATTCCCTCTATATTGCTACTGGAACCCAATTTTCACATAAGATTAATATTCCAGGAGAAGAACTTCCCGGTGTCTATCACGGTCTAGATTTCCTCCGTGATGTCAATTTAAAGCGGTCGGTGACAATAGGTAAACGTGTGGCTGTTATCGGTGGTGGAAATACGGCCATCGATGCTGCCAGGGTCGCTGTTCGAATGGGAGCAGAAGAAGTTACCATTCTATATCGTCGAATGGTAGACGATATGCCTGCAGATTTTAGAGAGATTCATGATGCAGTTGAGGAAGGAATTAAGATTATTCCTTTAGTAACTCCGGTCCGGTTTACTGGGAACAGTAAAGTTGAAGGGGTTGAATGTGTTCATATGAACCTTGGGGATTTTGATGCCAGCGGCAGAAGGAGGCCAATAATTGTCCCCGATTCGGAATTCACTGTTGAAGTTGATATGGTTATTCCAGCTGTAAGTCAGTATTCTGATTTGCCCTTTATAAATAAAGATGAAATAGAATTAACAAAATGGGGTACCTTTGTTGTTGATCCGGTTAGTGGTATGACTAAAATTGATGGAGTGTTTGCTGGAGGAGATGTAGTTAGATGTTCTGATGTCGCTATTACAGCAATAGCTGATGGAAAAAAAGCAGCCATCTCTATTGATAAATATCTCGGGGGAAAAGGAGTCTTAAACACAGGTGAAAATATTCAGATACCTGAGCCTTTAGATGAAAAGGAACTTGTTGAGCATGAAAGATTCCTTATGAAATATCTCGATCCCGAAATGCGGAAACAAGGTTTCGATGAGGTGGCAGTAGGTTACCATAAACTAAATGCTCTAGCAGAGTCCATGAGATGCTTAAGATGCGATAGGAGGGCGTGAGATATGGTAAGTTTAACGATCAATAATAAAAAGATTTCTGTTCCAGAGGAAACAACTATTCTTGAAGCAGCTAAGCAGAATAATATTCTCATTCCGAACCTTTGCTATCTAAAAGGTGTCCATAAAATTGGTTCCTGTCGGATTTGCGTTGTAGAAGTAGAAGGAATGAGAAACCTACAAGCATCCTGTATGGCAACAGTCAGGGAAGGAATGACAGTTTATACCAATTCCGAGCGGGTTAAAAAGACCCGTAAAGTATTATTTGAGTTGATGCTCTCAGACCATCCTAAAGATTGCTTGAAATGTGAACGCAATCAGAAATGTGAGCTTCAAAAATTGGGTGAACAGATCCAAATTAAAGAGGATCGCTTTGAAGGACAAAAATCCCAAGGGGTAATGGATATTTCTTCTCCCTCAATTACCCGCGATACTTCAAAATGCATACTTTGTCGTAGATGTGTTACAGTTTGTAACGAAATCCAAGGAATTGGAGCACTGAATCCTCAACAAAGAGGTTTTAAAACCCAAATTGGTCCAGCTATGGCTCTTCCTCTTAATAGTGTAAACTGTGCCTTCTGCGGCCAGTGTACTGTTGTTTGTCCAGTAGGTGCCTTAATGGAAACAGATTCAACTCAAAATGTTTGGAAAGCCCTGTTCGATAAAAGTAAACGGGTTATTGTTCAAACGGCACCTGCAATTCGGGCCGCTCTAGGTGAAGAATTTAGTTATGAACCAGGTACTTTAGTAACTGGTAAAATGGTAAGTGCTTTAAGACAACTCGGTTTTGATGATATATTTGATACTAACTTCACTGCTGACCTCACTATTATCGAAGAAGGAAATGAATTCCTGCAGCGTGTAACCCAGGTACTTACGGGTGGAAGCGCAACCTTACCTATGATTACTAGCTGTAGTCCGGGCTGGATCAAATTTGTAGAACATAGCTTCCCCGAAAGGCTTAAGCATCTCTCAAGCTGTAAGTCCCCCCATATGATGTTAGGCGCTCTAGCTAAATCCTATTATGCAGAAAAGCTGGGGATGAATCCTAAAGATATTTTTGTAGTATCCATCATGCCTTGTACTGCTAAAAAATATGAAATTGTTCGACCAGAAATGTTTAACGACGGGATTCCAAATGTAGATGCGGTTCTTACAACCAGAGAATTAGCCAGAATGATTAAGGAAGCAGGTATTGACTTCCAAACTCTTAACGAGGGTTCTTTTGATAATCCGTTAGGCTTGTCAACTGGAGCAGCAGATATTTTTGCAGTAACCGGCGGAGTTATGGAAGCTGCACTGCGTACAGTTTATGAGATTATTACGGGAAGAGAAATACCCTTTGCTAAACTTCATGTTATGCCAATAGTTGGTCTTGAGCAGATTAAAACAGCAGAAATATTAATTGAGAATCCGAAAGAGGAATTTAAATTCCTTGAAGGCATCACTGTCAAGGTTGCCGTAACTAGTGGTTTAAAAGGTGCGAAATTCCTTATGGATCAAATTGTTATAGGAGAGTCCCCTTATCATTTCATTGAGGTAATGGGTTGTCCTGGAGGGTGTATAAGCGGCGGTGGACAGCCAAGGCCTACCAATCCTGAGATCCGATTGAAGCGTCTTCAAGCAATTTATAAAGAAGATGAAAGTAAAGCCCTTAGAAAATCTCACGAGAATCCTTTAATTGAGAAGCTTTATAAAGATTATCTAAAAAAACCCCTCGGACATAAATCTCATGAACTTCTTCATACCCACTATACCAAGCGTGGAAAGTTTAACGAACTTCTAGATGAATAAAGAAAAGAGGGCTATCTCTAAATTAAGAGGTAGCCCTCTTAATCTAGAGATACCCTACCCAACATTAAAAAAGTTCTAAGATGCTTTTTTTGTAGCATCTTATGTGAGAGAATATATAAAAGGTATGAGTATATAAATACCTTCTAAATGGCAAAGGAGTTTTCTATGAAGGGAAAATTAGTTTTCTATACATATAGAGGTGATGAGGGTGGGTTATGAAAATTGGCTTAGTTAGACATTTTGAGGTAGATTTACCCATGAAGAAAAGGCTTTCTTCTTCCGAGTTTGATGAGTTGGTCAAGTTATATGACTTATCAAAAATAAGATTAGGCAAGAGTACCATCAGCAGGGTCAAAGAATGGGATAAATGTTATTGTAGTGACTTGCCTAGAGCAGTAGAAACAGCAAAGCATATATTTCAAGGGGATATCTACATTACAGTACTCCTGAGGGAAGTGCCTTTAGTGTCAATTATTAATACAAATTTTAAGTTATCGTACGTATTCTGGCTGACATTTGGTAGATTAGGATGGTTATTTGCCCATAAGTCACAACCAGAATCCAAATCTGAAACTGAAACAAGGGTGGATAAATTTATTTCGGAAATTGAAACCCAGGGCAATTTAAATATTTTAATAGTTTCCCATGGTTTTATTATGAGATTAATAAAAGACAAGTTAAGAAAACGGGGTTTTAAAGGAGAAGGATTTACCCGGGCAGAGCACGGAAAATTATATGTTTTTGAGCGGAACCCTTAGAACCTAAAAGCAGACCCATTTAGGCCTGCTCCTTTAGTGTTATTCACCTAAATCCACATTGTGGTATACTTGTCGAACATCTTCTAAATCGTCTAAGGCATCAATCATTTTTTCAAATTGTGCTTGAGAGTTTTCAGGTAGAGCTACTTCATTTTGTGCAAGCATTGTTAGTTCCGCAACTGTAAATTCAGTTATACCAACTTCCTTGAAAGCATTTTGCACAGCATGGAACTGATCAGGTTCGGCATAGACAATGACAGCATTGTCTTCTTCTAGAATGTCACGTACATCAATATCCGCTTCCATTAATATTTCAAGGACTTCATCCGCAGTTTTGCCTTCAAGGCCAATAACGGCTGTTGCATTAAACATATAAGCTACAGATCCAGTTACTCCCATGCTACCTCCGTTTTTTGTTATAGCATAGCGTACATCTGATGCTGTACGGTTTACGTTATTTGTAAGTGCATCAACGATAACCATTGAACCATTGGAGCCGAAGCCTTCATAACGAAGTTCGTTATAGCTTTCATCTGAAGACCCTTTTGCCTTTTCTATCGCACGATCAATAATCGTTTTCGGGACATTGTACGTTTTGGCGCGCTCGAGTACGAATCTTAAAGCCTGATTTGATTCTGGATCGGGTACTCCTTGTCTTGCTGCTACATAAATTTCGCGACCAAACTTGGCATATACACGACTTGTATTTACATCTTTTGACGCTTTTTTGTCTTTAATATTATTCCACTTACGACCCATGATGTCACTCTCTTTCAATTTTTAATATTAATAAAACTATTATATCTAATTTGTATAATTTATGACAAGTTAAATAGTCAAAAAAGGATAGCTTTATAATATATTCATACAATTTATCCATTTTACAGATAGCAGAACAAGCAATGCATGGATATTTGTTAAATTGTGCCAAATAACTTTTAAAGAATTCAGCATTTATGTTATGATTAAGAAAGAGTAAATAACCGTTTTAAGCAAAAATTAGGGAAACAAACGAGGTGTAGCGCTTGGCTGAAGAGAAGAATATCTACCATGAAGAGTATTATCTCTTCAATAAAGGAAGGTTATTTCATAGTTATCAATTTTTTGGAGCTCATATGGTAAAGCAGAACCAAACACATGGTGTTCGCTTCACTGTGTGGGCTCCAAATGCTATGAGTGTGTTTGTTGTTGGTAATTTTAACCACTGGCAAGGAAGAAATCATCTAATGGATAAACAGGGTGAAACTGGTGTTTGGACATTATTTATTCCAGAAATTGGTGAGGGTGAGGTTTATAAATATGAAATAAAAACTCCAAGTGGCGAAAGACTTCTTAAAGCCGATCCATTCGCATTTTATTCAGAAATGCGGTCAAATACAGCCTCTGTGGTCTATGGGATAGAAAATTACCCTTGGCAGGATGGGGCATGGACCGAACTAAGAGAGCAAAAAGCACTACTGAATGCTCCAGTTTTAATATATGAAGTTCATTTGGGGTCATGGAAGCGAAATGAGGACGGGAGTTTCTATACCTATCGCCAGTTGGCGGCTGAGTTGGTACCCTATCTGAGCATAATGGGCTTTACTCATTTGGAATTGCTACCGGTTATGGAACATCCTTTTGATGGTTCGTGGGGATACCAAATCACCGGCTATTATGCGGTGACCAGCCGCTATGGAGCTCCCCATGACCTTATGTACCTCATTAACCAGTGTCATCAGGCGGGGATTAGCGTGATTATGGATTGGGTACCTGGACATTTTTGCAAAGACTACCATGGTTTAGCGCTATTTGACGGAACCGCTCTCTTTGAAGATGAAGAACATGTTCAGTGGGGTACATATAAGTTTGATTTTTCAAGAACGGAAGTATGGAGTTTTCTCATTTCCAATGCTCTATTTTGGTTGGAATATTTTCATGTTGATGGCCTACGGGTGGACGGGGTTACTAGTATGTTGTTTTTAAATTTCGGGAAAAAAGAGCACTGTGGAAGAACCAACCTGCTAGGCGGTTATGAAAACCTCGATGCTATTGAGTTTCTCCGCACTCTCAACCGAATTGTCTTCCAACACTATCCTTATGCTCTGATGATTGCCGAAGAGTCTACCGATTGGCCGTTAGTGACCCGTCCTTCTTACGATGGTGGATTAGGCTTCAATTACAAGTGGAATATGGGTTGGATGAATGATACTTTGAAGTTTGTAAAAACTCCATTTTCTCAGCGGGAAAGCGTTCATAATCTCCTTACTTTTTCTTTGGTCTATGCTTTTTCAGAAAATTATATTCTTCCACTCTCCCATGACGAGGTGGTTCACGGTAAATATTCACTAATTAATCGAATGCCGGGAGATATTTGGCAGAAATTTGCAGGTTTACGAACACTCTATCTATATCTGCTCTGTCATCCAGGAAAAAAACATCTTTTCATGGGAGGAGAAATTGGACAATTCATTGAATGGCGTGAAGATGCCGAACTAGATTGGTTTTTACTCGACTATGAAGCTCATAGCAAGTACCATCAGTTTGTACAGGAAGTCAATCGACTGTATCAAACAGAGCAGAGTCTGTGGCAAGATGATCATGAAAGGAAAGGATTTGAGTGGATTGATGTGGATAACCATGAACAAAGCATTTTTAGCTTTGTCCGGTGGTTTCTAAAAGGAAAGGAATTTATAATTATTGTTCTTAATTTTCAACCGCGAGCATATGAGCATTTTAGGATCGGAGTCCCTGTAAGTGGGTGTTATCAGGAAATTTTTAATACCGATCAGGTCAAATATGGTGGCTCAGGGAGATATAACCCCCAAGCAATCACAACTAAGCCCATTTCTTGGCATAACAGAGAAAATTCTATATCTTGTACGATTCCACCTTTGGGAGGAGTTATATTTAAGCTGATGCCGGCATAACATAAAATTATGTAAAATCATAGGGGGCCATATATGGTTACTGATAAAGAAACGTTTATACACGAGTATTGCGAAAAATTTATTGAAATTCAAGGAAAAATTTATACAGAAGGCACTGCATGGGAACAATACCGGACCTTGGTCTTATTACTTCGAGACAAGATAAGCCAAGACAGTGTAACAACCAACAATGCCTATACGGAAAATATGGAAAAACAAGTTTATTACTTTTCTATGGAATTTATGATTGGACGTTTGCTATCCTACTATCTGATGAATCTGGGCTTGCAAGAAAAGGTAAGAGAAGGGTTAAAAGAACTGGGAATTTCTTTGGAAACATTGATCCAACAGGAAAGGGATGCCGGATTGGGAAATGGGGGATTGGGGAGGCTGGCAGCTTGCTTCCTAGACTCCATGGCTTTCCTGGGGGTTCCTGGTCATGGTAATGGCATCCGCTATAAATATGGTCTGTTCCAACAAAAATTGATAGATGGCAGCCAAGTTGAACTAGCAGATAATTGGCTGAAAGATAGTTATCCTTGGGAAACAAGAAGGGCAGAAAAGTCTGTTATCGTTCGCTTTAAAGGAAATATCCGAACTGAGATGATAGATGGAAAACTGAAATTTATCCACGAGAATGAAGAATCCGTGCTAGCCGTGCCTTACGATATTCCCATTGTCAGCTACGATAGCAATGAAAACATCAATAACCTGCGACTCTGGAGTGCAGAACCCGTTGTAGAAAATTTTGATTTTGCTTCTTTTAACCGTGGTGAATTCTCCAAGGCTGTCAGTTATAAAGCGGAAGTGGAGGCCATCTCCTGTATTCTTTATCCAGATGATAGTAGCCAGGCAGGGCGGGAATTAAGGTTAAAACAAGAATACTTCTTTGTTGCAGCAGGTTTAGGCGCTATAGTCCGAAGATATAAGAAAAAATACGATTCGATTCATGGAATAGCCAAAAAAATTGCTGTTCATATCAATGATACTCACCCCACCCTTTGTATACCAGAGCTGATGCGGATCTTAATCGATGATGAGGATTTGGGGTGGGAGGAAGCCTGGAATATCACTGTAAACATAATTTCCTTTACGAATCATACAATTTTGCCGGAAGCTTTAGAAAAATGGCCTATCGAAATGTTGAAATCTCTTCTGCCGAGGATATATTTAATCGTCGAAGAAATTGATCACCGATATCGCGAAGAAATTCGGCGTAAATATCCGGGTAATACAGAAATAGAACATCCCACTTCAGTCATTCACGATGGTCAAATTTGGATGGCAAACCTTGCGGTAATTGGTAGTTATTCTGTCAATGGGGTAGCTTCTTTACATACTAAAATCTTAAAAAAAGAAGTGTTTCGCCATTTTAACCTTGTCTATCCTTATAAGTTCAATAACAAAACCAATGGCGTCAGTCATAGACGTTTTCTCTTAAATGCTAACCCCGATCTGTCCAACTTGATAACCAATGCTATTGGAGAAGAGTGGAAAAAAACGGCTACAAAGCTAGAGGGATTATTAGCTTATAGGGAAGATGCTGCCTTTCTTGAAGAGTTGGCTCTGGTCAAACGAAGAAACAAAGAGAATTTAGCCAAGCATATCCTGGAAAGTCAAGGTATCGCAGTTGATCCTTCTTCAGTCTTTGATGTTCATGTAAAGCGGATACATGCATATAAACGTCAACTGCTGAATGTTTTGAAGATTATGGATTGTTATAACCGCATTAAAGAAAATCAAGATACGATTCTTCCTCCACAGACTTTTATTTTTGCAGGAAAGGCTGCTCCTGGTTACTATTACGCCAAAAATGTCATCAAGCTAATCAATACCGTAGCGGATAAAATCAATCACGATCCCACAGTAAATAATCGGATGAAGGTCGTTTTCTTAGAAAACTTCAATGTGTCGCTGGCTGAAAAAATTTACCCCGCAGCCGATATCAGTGAACAAATTTCCACGGCTAGTCGGGAGGCGTCTGGAACGGGAAATATGAAGTTCATTATGAATGGTGCTGTCACCCTTGGAACGCTGGATGGTGCCAATGTGGAGATTTTAAAGGAAGTTGGTAAAGAAAACATAATGATTTTTGGCCTTTCTGCAGAAGAGGTCCTCGAGTACTACCGTCAAGGCGGGTATAAATCTTGGGATGAATACCATAAGTATCCGCGGTTAAAAAGAGTTATCGATCAATTAATTAATAACTTTTTCCCTGGAGCAGGCGGAGAATTTCAAGAAATTTATGATTCACTATTACGAGAAAAAGATGAATTTTTTGTGTTGAAGGACTTCTGTCCTTACATTCAAGCCTATCAAAATTTGAATCAATTATATACCAATGGGCAAAAGTGGAACCAAATGTCTTTAGTTAATATAGCCCGTTCCGGATTTTTTTCCAGTGATCGTAGTATCCTAGAATATGCAGAAAAAATTTGGAGAGTAACTATTAATAAATAATGGATTTAAAGGACCAAGGAGAATATAAGGGAAGGGGGAAGGAGAGTGAAGTCGATTTATAAAAAAGAGTGGATTGCGATGTTATTAGCTGGTGGACAGGGGAGTCGCTTGGGGTGTTTAACCCAAGATATTGCCAAACCCGCCTTATCCTTTGGAGGGAAATACCGGATCATAGACTTTAGCTTAAGCAACTGTGTTAATTCAAATATTGATACAGTTGGTGTATTGACCCAATATAAACCATCCTTACTCAACTCCTATATTGGTATAGGTTCAGCCTGGGATTTAGATAACGCCAATGGCGGGTTACATGTTTTACCACCCTTTGTCGGACAAGAGGGTGGACGATGGTATAAAGGAACTGCAAATGCAATATATGAGAACATTGACTTTATTAATTTTTACAATCCAAAGTATGTCTTAATCATTTCCGGAGATCATATTTATAACATGGACTATGAAGCTATGCTGGCATATCACAAAGAAAAAAATGCCGATTTGACTATTTCGGTATTAGAGGTACCTTGGGAAGAAGCTTCCCGTTTTGGAATTATCACGGCCAATGGGGAGGATCAGATTATCAAGTTTATGGAAAAGCCTGTACAACCGGACTCAAATCTAGCTTCCATGGGAATCTATATCTTTACCTGGTCAGTGCTAAGAAAAGCCTTGATTGAAGACGAGGGAAAGTCAGAGTCGGAAAATGATTTTGGGAAGAATGTTCTGCCAATGCTGTTGGCACAAGGGAAAAAGCTTTTTACTTACCGTTTCCAAGGATATTGGCAAGATGTTGGAACCATCGAAAGTTACTATGAATCCAATATGGAATTATTGAAAGAACAGCCCTGTTTTGACATCATTGACTCTAATCGCCCAATTTTTTCTAATGGTGAAATTCTACCCCCGCAATATATCAGACCTAAAGCCCGGATTAACAATTGTCTGGTTGGAAACGGTTGTACTATTCTCGGAGAGATCAAAAATTCAGTCGTTGCCTCTGGAGTATATGTGGGTGAAGGAGCTAAGGTCGAAGAATCTATTCTGCTCCCTAATGCAAAAATAATGAACAATGCTAAGGTTTATAAAGCGATTATTGGCGAATATGCCAAGGTCGGTGCCAATTGCTCAATCGGCAACAGTGGTAAGAGTGCCAGGCAAGCGGAAATTACCGTAATTGAAGGCAATAGCATTTTAACGGAAGACTCTCTGAACAACGAAAAGAAATCATGTTTTTTGCAATTCCGTTGTTACCTCAAAGATAAGAAATGGAGGGTTAAGTCATGGGGAAAATAATCGGGATCATATCCTGTAACTATCTCATGAAAAATCCGGAAGGATTGACCCGTGACCGCCCGCTTGCTGCGTTACCCTTTGGGGGACGATATAGATTGTTGGATTTCGCTTTATCCAATATGGTTAATTCAGGAATACGGACGGTGGGTATGGTTACACCCTATCACTATCGGCCAATTCTTGACCATATTGGAGCTGGTAAAGAGTGGTATTTGGATCGGAAAACAGGTGGACTATTCATCCTTCCGGGAGCGACTCACGGAATTTATTTTAAAAATAATAAGTTTGCACTGCGGGACATAACGAAAAATATTGAATTCCTAGAAAAAGAAAAGGCCGAGTATGTCATCATTAGCGGGTGCAGTAACATCTTCAATATCGACTATACAAATGTCTTGCGGAATCATGAAGAAACAAAAGTAGATATAACCCTGCTCTATAAGGAACTTATATTAAATGCAGACGAAGATCCACAGGGGGTAATCCTCGAAATTGATGCATACGGCAGGGTACAAAAACTAGAAAGTAACCAAGGAAAAGAGGGTCAGGGGACTAAATATTTTGCCGATGTGTTTATTCTAAAAAGAACCTTTTTATTGGACATTATTAAAGGGCATCAGAACATGGAAAATTTAGACTTATTAGATATCCTAAGAGAAAATATTTCGCAGCTGAAAATAGGAACTTATTCTATTGCCGGATATTTCGGACGGATATATTCAAAGCAGACTTATTTTCAGCGAAGTATGGAATTACTGCAGCCCTCGGTACAAAATGAGCTCTTCCTTGGAGAGCATAGAGTTTTAACCAGAATTAAAGATAATCCGCCGACAAAATATGGCCCATCCAATGTTATTCGCGATTCTTTAGTATCCAGTGGCTGTATTATTAAGGGTTGTGTATCGGGAAGCATTATTTTCCGAGGTGTTGTAGTTGAAGCTGAAGCCAGCATCACAAATTGTATCGTACTGCAGAAATGTGTAATAAAAAAAGGAGCTATGTTAGAAAATGTCATCGTTGATAAATATAACATAATTAATCCAGGCACAGTGATAAAAGGCCAAGAAGGAGATCCTTTAGTCATCAAAAAAAGTAGGATGGTTTAGTGCGAGGAGGAATAAAGAAAATAATGAAGGTTTTATTTGCAGTATCTGAAGCCTATCCCTTTGTTAAATCAGGCGGCTTGGGGGATGTGGGCGGATCCCTTCCTCAGGCTCTGCAAACTGAGGGAACGGAAGTTCGAGTAATTATCCCAAAATACACGGTCATTCCAGAAGAATATTTGCGCCAAATGCATCGAGTCACTGAGTTTGAAGTAAATTTAGCTTGGCGTCGAATTTCTTGCAGTATTGATAGATTGGAACACCAAGGGATTGTCTATTACTTTATAGGTAATGACTATTATTTTAATCGAGAAAGCTTATATGGATATCATGATGAGGGAGAACGGTTTGCTTTTTTTAGCAAGGCCGTCCTAGAAAGTCTTGTTTACTTGAATTATCAGGCGGATGTTATCCATTGTCATGATTGGCATACTGCAATCATTCCACTGATGTTAAAAGAAAACTTTGGTAATAATCCCTATTATTTTGGTATTAAAACCATCCTTACGATTCATAATCTAAAGTACCAGGGATATGTGCCGCAGATATATTTTGATGATGTCTTAGGTTTTGGTGGTCATCGAGTAGCTTGGGAAAAGCTTGAGTATGGGGATAGCTTAAATTATCTTAAGGCAGGTATTTTATCGGCAGATTTAATTACAACGGTTAGCCCTACCTATGCGCAAGAAATTCAACAACCATCTTTTGGTGAAAGTCTAGACAGCTTTCTACGTAAACGCAAGGGCGATCTATATGGGATATTAAACGGAATCGATACCGTAAAATATGATCCCCAAAGAGATCCACACCTATTGATAAATTACAGAAGTTCACTAGCGAAAAAAGGAGAAAACAAAAAGCATCTTCAAGGGCTTATGAATCTGCCAAGTCAAGGCGATTGGCCACTGATTGCAATAGTTTCTCGGTTAGTTGAGCATAAAGGATTGGACCTTGTGGTCCATATTCTCGATGAATTGTTAAATATGAATGTTCAGATGGTGGTATTGGGAACTGGGGATCAACGTTTTAAAGAAATCTTCCAACATTTTGCCAAACAATACCCGCAAAAACTAGCGATACGATTGTTCTATGACGAAGCCTTAGCCCACAAGATCTATGGCGGCGCTGATCTCTTATTGATGCCATCTCAATCTGAGCCCTGTGGTCTGTCCCAAATGATTGCCATGCGTTATGGAACGTTACCTATTGTAAGGGAAACGGGAGGCTTGCGAGACACGGTGACTCCATTTAATGAAGCCTCAGTTGAAGGGAATGGTTTTAGCTTTGTTAATTATAATGCCCACGATTTGCTCTTCACGGTGCAAAAAGCCGTTAAACTCTTTTTTGAAGATAAGACTACTTGGCAAGGTCTGGTGAAAAATGCCCGTAATAGTGACTTTAGTTGGGGAAAATCAGCTCGGCAATATCGTGATCTTTATCAATCAATCCTCAACAAGAGGATATGATTGTTAAGCTAAAAAGGAGCGCTGTATAGTGATATCAAACTGGCAGAGATTTCGCCAATACTTTTTCCAAGATAGAGATTTGGGAATCCAATTAGATATCAGTCAGGTAAAATTTCCTGAAAGCTATTTAATTGAGATGGAACCTAAAATGCAACACATTTACACTCAAATTGGGGCATTAGAGGGCGGAGCCATCGCCAATCCCGATGAACAACGTATGGTTGGTCATTATTGGTTGCGTGCTCCAGAGCTTGCGCCAACATCGGAGATTAGTGAAGATATTAACGCAACTATCCATCGTATCAAAATTTTTACGAAGCAAATTCATGAGGGTACTTTGCGCGGAGAAAAAGAACTTCCTTTTAAGCATATCCTTGTGGTTGGCATAGGCGGATCTAGTTTGGGACCTCGCTTTATCTCTGTTGCACTGCTGAAGGAAACAGATCCATGTGCCCTTTATTTTATTGAAAATACCGATCCAGATGGGATGGATCGAATTTTAACTCAACTGGAGGAGCAGTTAGATGAGACATTGACGATCGTTATCTCCAAAAGCGGCGGGACCATTGAAACCAGGAACAGCATGGAAGAGGTACGACACTTCTATAAAAAGCAAGGACTTGAATTCAAACGACATGCAGTCAGTATCACTCAGTCAGGCAGTCACTTAGACAGGATTCAAAGTGAAGAGGGCTGGCTTAATGCATTTCCCATGTGGGATTGGATCGGGGGACGTACTTCGGTGCTTTCCGCTGTTGGGCTCTTACCACTGGCGCTGCAAGGGATTGATATCGATAGTTTGCTCAAAGGGGCGAAAAAATGTGATCAATTAACACGAAAAATAGAAACCGGGCAGAATCCGGCAGCCCTTCTCACCTTGATGTGGTACACATTGACAGGGGGAAAGGGGGGGCAACAAATGGTCATGCTCCCCTATAAAGACCGACTGGAACTTCTCACCAAGTACCTGCAACAACTAATCATGGAATCACTAGGTAAAGAAATGGATTTAGACGGAAATATTGTTCATCAAGGGATTGCGGTATTAGGAAATAAAGGGTCAACTGATCAACACTCCTATTTGCAACAACTATTAGACGGTCCTGATAATTTCTTTGTAACTTTTATCGAGGTGCTGAAGGATCGGGAAGGGACCTCAATAAAAATAGCCGAAGACAGTTCCAGCGGCGACTACTTACAAGCTTTTCTCTTAGGTACACGAAAGGCTCTGAGCCAAAAGGGGAGGAGTTCTATTACCCTGACAATTCAGGAAATTAATGCCGAAACCATTGGTGCTTTGATTGCTCTTTTTGAAAGGACGGTAAGTATGTACGCTTTGCTCGTCAATATTAACGCATACCATCAACCGGCGGTTGAGATGGGCAAGAAAGCAGCAAGCGAAGTGATTTGGTTGAAAAATCGAGCCCTTGATTTTCTGGTGGCCAATCAAGGAAAGAAATACAATATCGAAGCCATTGCTAAGGAAATCGAAGAAAACGCATCTGTGGATCGTGAAATGTTGTATAAAATTCTTCAACATTTAGTGGCCAATACTGATAACGGCATTGAAAAAATAATACAGGAAAAACAAGGGAAGGAAAGCATTATTGAAGAGTTTGAAGGATTCTATCTCAGTAGATTAAACTAGACAAGCCATTTTACCGTTCCATGGGGTAACGGTAATAATAAAAATAATAGAGAGTGGGGGATTATCTTCGATATTATATTCCATGGATTATGGGGAGGAATAGTTTTTGGTAGGCGTAGTTTTTATTGGCTAGCCTTGACCTTTGGAGTTATGCCGGATGGTCTATCTTTTGCCCCCTTAATATTCATAAGGCTTATGAAAGGCGTCTCGGTAAGAGGCTCCCCGGGTTTAAATACCATACCTCCTTGGGTTAGTACTATGTATAGCTTGACCCATAGCCTAATTATTGCCGGAATAATAGTGTCTATGCTATTTTTTATTAATAAGAAGGTCGGTATAGCAGCTGGTGCCTGGATTCTACATATAATGATGGATATTCCAGTACATACCCAGGGGTATTTCGCTACACCTTTTTTATTTCCACTTAGTGATTTTACAGTAAACGGTATAAACTCTTAAAAATTATGGGCGGTTAATTGGCTGTTGTTAATACTAGTTTACACTTATTTTTATTTAAGAACTATAGTGACTCATAGATTATGAATAACCTACTCCATTTATTTCCATTTCCCTGGAAATAAATGAGAGGGGAGAAGATAATTATTGAGCCGAAAATCAAAGAATGTAAAACTTAATATACTCTAATAAAATGCACCTATTTGAAGTTATTTAATAGCGCTAAAATGACTTATATTAGTCATTACATAGCCTGCACATAAAAGTACTTGACCGTAAAATTCTAAGGGCACACAGAGCAAACTAGAGGGTCATAATAATGGAAAATATAATATAGAAAAATAATATGAAGTACTTTGTAAAAACCATAGAAAAAATACCCTTATAGGGGGAAGGAGCCCCCCTATAAGTTCTAAGGTGTAAAGAAGAAAAGAATTAATTATTCGCCAGATAATGCCGTTAATGTATTATCCAATTCTTTCTTTTCAGTAATTTGTTGGGGTATCTCAACAAAGACATGTACTAGGATCAAAGTTATTATGGAGATAGGCAAAGCTATAATAATCGGATCTACTACAATCCAGGGGAATGAAAGCAGGGTAGCTCGACCAAAAAGTAGTTTAGCTAACCCTAGAGCCTGAGCTTCTTTAGCATGGATAAAAGCCATCCATAACAGACTTGAGGAGAAGCCCACGACCATACTGGCAGATGCAGCTTTTTTACCAACCTTCGGCCAGTAAAGGGAGGCTGTGTAGGCAGGTAGGAAAGCAGCTGCACAGATACCAAAGAAAATAGCTGTAGCTATTGCAATAATGCTAACAGGAAGTTTCAAGGCCAGATATACGGAAATAGCCAGCGCTATCAAAATGGCAATACGATTTAAGGCTAAAGAGCTACTTCGATACAAGTCATGGCAGAGGGAAGTACCGATAATATGAAACTGGCCGCTTAGAGTCGACATAGCTGCTGCCACCAATGTCAGCATGAAAAGATAACCGAACCATTCCGGCAAAGCCTGGTTAACAAACAAAGGTATGATATTATCGACATTTGGCTGTTTGGTAACTGCATCGGTAACCGCCTGTAGAGAAATTATCCCTTTGGTCTGGTAGAAATAGACATTGCTAAGGGCACCTACTAAAAAAGCTACCCCTGTAGAAGATAGGATAAAAATACCACCGATTAAAACTGCCCGATTGAGCTGACGTATGCCGCTGACGGTTAAATAGCGAACTATCAGCTGGGGTTGAGCTAATACCCCGATTCCAACCCCCATAACAAGGGTAGAAACAACTATCCACCATATTTCCGATCCGAAAACAGGCATGGAAGCCCATCCTACTTGACCCTTAGCCGCTAATCCTTGAGGAACTAGAGAAGTAAGAGATGCCAATGCTTTGTGAGCATTAATAACACCACCAAGCTTTCCATAAGTCATAATTAGGAGAGTGACCATCCCAAAAAACATAATGCTTCCTTGTAATGCATCATTGTAAAATACACCTTTTAAGCCACCGGAAATTACATAAAGAGCGACAATAACAGAAAAACCAAGGATAGCTAAGGTGTAGTCTATGTTTAACAGGTGTTCTAAGAATCTTCCGGCACCAATCATTACTGCAGCAGCATAAATTGGCATTGCTACAATGATAATTAGGGCGGAAAATTTTTGGATAAATGAAGATTGGAAGGCTAAACCCATGAATTCGGGAAATGTTCTAGCACCAAGCTGTTTTCCAATAGTCAGAGTTCTTTTGCCGTAAACAATAAAGGCAATAAAGATACCGACAAAAATATTCATAAAAGTAAGCCATAATAAACTCATGCCGTAAACACCAGCAGCTCCGCCAAAACCAACTATAGCTGCCGTACTAATAAAAGTTGAGCCGTAGGCCATAGCCATTAAAAAGGGGTGAGTGTCGCCCCCGGCAATTAAATAGTCTTTTGACGAATTGGTACGGCGGTAAGCAATGTATGCAAGAAGCACAGTTAACCCGAGATAGATAACTAAAAGACCGAGCAGTATGGAATAATTCATATTTTTTCATCCTCTCATATTTTTTGAAAATCTAGTAAAACAAATTATTTATATACTATTGATCCGAATTCCAGTTTAATATTCCGTATAATACACATAGTCCAGAAGATATTATACAAAGTAGGTACGCCATGAAAATTGTTAAAGATTCTAAGCCTAACATTTAAACCACTCCTTTCAAATAGATTTTAATTGGAAATAAAAAAACTCCGTCCCCGAAGGGACGGAGTATGAATTCCGCGGTACCACCCAAATTGCTTCTAAAAAAAGAAGCCTCTCAATAAGGTATGGGAATAGCCGAGAATAAAAAATCATTTAATCCCTTAGGACCAAATGATTAGTAACCACCCAAGTGAAAAGTACGGGACAAACTATCCGATACCCCTTCTCTTTTAACGGCAAGAAACCCGGCTCTGCCTACTTAAAGAATTCAGCAGAGCAACTCAAGAGGGAACTTCGGTTTGTCATATCTTAAAGAAGCTTTCAGTCAATGGCCTCTTCTCCCTGAAAGACTGGGGAAAACTTACTTTCCTCTTTCATCATCATTACAATATAATATTTTACTTGGTGTTATAATACAGTTTATTCTTTTTACTGTCAATAAGTTAAAAAATATTAATTCACAAAAATAAATCATTCCCTATAAAGCTACAATAAAGATGTTTTTATAAGTGGCGGAGAGAATTTAACATCTTGAACAAATTGAAGATTTTCTTCGTGCCCATAATGCAATTAAGGATGTAGCAGTCATTGGATTGCATGATAATCGTCTAGGTGAAATAACTGCTGCTATCATAACTAAAACCGGGATGCAAGTGCACTGAAGAAGAAATAGAGGCATTCTGCGCTCCAATGCCTCGTTACAAACACCCGCGAAAAATTATTTTTGATAAAAATGCCGCGTAATCCACAACTAGCAAGATTGAAAAACCGCGTTTAAGAGAAAAATACGGCGCCATAAGTTTAGTAGCGACTCAAACTGAGAAATAAATATAACATTAATATAAAATGAAGGGAGTATTTATAGTAAATAATAACCCTCTCCATTAATTTCCATTTACCTGGAAATAATAGAGAGGGAATGACCTTGGCCGAAAATTTCTAAAGGCTTACAGGGCATTTAGAGGGGCATAATAATAATGGAATATATCAGATTTTAGCAGGAAATATATTATGGCAAACTAATAAGAAGTAATTTGTAAAAACCATAGAAAATGCTATATTAAATCAAATTATAAATTAATATAATAAAAAAATTACTAGCAAGGTTAGTAACAATTCAACAACCAACAATAATTATAATAAAACAAAAAGCTGGGGGGAGAAAACTTGATGCTCACAGGATAGCCCAGTTATCTTTAAAAATTATTCTAGTTTACATAATACTTATTATGGGAAGTGAAGAGGAAAATTAAAAAAAATTTAACGAGTAAATTAATGAGTAAATCCTTTTATAATTTTTCATCTTCAAAATCCACGAGTATTGTTTCGTAATCTTTTGTATTAGGTTCTAAACAAGAACAGCAATTATCACAGATTTTTGCAGAATTAAGATCACACATTAAGCACTCCTGACATCCATTACATAGTTTATCCTCGTTTAGAACACAGAAGTTATTATTCATTATTAGGCCCCTTTATTAATTTATTCTAACATTTATTATACCCAAAAAAAATAAATAAAGGGGTTTAACTACTCTTTATTTATATAAAGGTATTTCAATAATTTGTCCTGGGTATATAGTGTCTCCGATATTATTAATATTTTTAATATTGTATATTAATTTTCTTAGATCCATTTTATTGTTATCGTATTTTTCTGCCAATAACCAAAGACTATCACCAGGTTTAACAATTACTTTAATTAACTCTAAATCTTTATCAGAATTGGCACTGCTGGTTACTAAGCCTATGCCTAATGTAATAATAAATATAATACAAAGTATAAAGCTTGTTTTAAATAAACCTTTTTTCCAATTTAACTTTTTTTTATTAGTCATTATCATCAACCTCCAAACAAGTGTTCTGTTACTATATTAACACGAACATTTGTTCTTGGTCAATACTTTTTTTCGAACACTTGTTTGCACTGTTTGATATCATATGTTATAATTATTTAAATAATTAATTTAATAAATTAGATTTATAACATATGTGGAGGTTCTTATGGTTAATGTATCAGCAAGACAAATGGAAATATTGAGTTTTATTAAATCAGAACTGCGTTCGAAAGGATATCCTCCCTCAGTACGGGAAATAGGTGAGGCTGTAGGTTTAAACTCAAGCTCTACTGTACATGGTCATCTTTTACAACTAGAGAAAAAAGGCTTCATACGACGTGATCCTACAAAACCCAGGGCTATTGAAATAGTTAACAATGAACCCCAAAGTAATAAGCTTACTAAAGAAATAATAAATGTTCCCATTCTCGGGCAAGTTGCAGCTGGAATTCCTATTCTTGCCGAAGAAAATATCGAAGATGTGTTCCCACTACCCTGGGAAATTGTCAGATCAGAGCATGTATTTATGCTGCGTGTCATCGGTGACAGCATGATAAACGCAGGAATCTTAAACGGCGATTTAGTACTTGTACGCCAACAAAATACTGCCAGAAACGGTGAAATAGTAGTTGCTTTAATAGAAACCGAGGCTACGGTAAAAAGGTTCTTCTTAGAAAAAGACTGTATTAGACTACAACCTGAAAATGATGCATTAGAACCAATTTATTCTAGAGACGCTCAAATTATGGGAAAAGTTATCGGTGTTTACAGACAAATTCACTAAATATTAAACCCCCCAAAATTAACCTTTTAGTTAATTTTGGGGGGTTTAATATTATATAGCTATTTTAATAGGGGAATTGTGGAAGGTGCTTTGGGCATGACATAAATTTTGGGATTTTCCGGTAAAGTCCCAAGTACCATATCAATTGCAAGTTGTAAGGTCTCAGCTTTTTCAACCTGCATTATTTCAGCTGTAGATTGGTCTATTCCATCAGCTACCAATATTACTCTAGCCTTTTTTAAGGAAATACCCCATAAATAGGCTTTGTGAGCCCCTACCTTAAACTCTTGCTTGGAAAAATTATCTATAATCTCTTGAGGACTTTTGCCAAGTTGCATAGTATTTGTAAAACGTTCCTCCCCTACTCCTTCTAAACATTCAGCAGCTAGTATTATAGTTCCTCCATCTTTTACGGCAATAGCTGCATGAAGTAGAGCTTTTTGAGCTTGATAAAGATTTACATCTTTAGGAAATCCTCCACTAGCCGCTATTACAAGGTCAGCAGTTTGATTTAACTCAACCTGCAAAGCTGTTCTTGCGGCTAGAACTCCAACTTGGTGAGCTTTAATAAAATGACCAGCCACGGCTTTTACTACTTCTTTTTTGCTATTTAAGACAACATTAACTATGAAATCAATACCAATTTTTTCACCAATCTCGTCGATATCCTCCCGAACGGGATTGCCTTCTAAATTACCTAAGGTTGCTTGAGGGTGGGTTAGCATAGCATGGTTTGCCTGAACTAGTTTTTCCCCTCCCAATCCAATTACAACACCTTTGGCACCACCGCTTAATCCAACAAATTGATGGGGGTCTATTACACCTAAAACTATTTTTGCATCTGCTTCGATATAATGTTTATTTATAACTATTGGTGTATTGCGAGAAGACTTTCCTAAATAAGTCAAGCTTTCCTCATCCCATGCATCATGGGATATAACTTTTATTTGATTAACTAATTGTTCACCAAATAATTCAACAAATTCCTCTTTCGGTGAAACACGATGCAGCCCTGTTCCAACTAATAAAGTAATTTGTTCCTTTTTTATGCCAATGGCCTCTAATTCAGCAATTAAAGGGGGTAAAATAAGCATATTAGGAACAGGTCGTGTCAGATCGCTAGTTACTATTACAACATTATTGGCACCTTTTAGGTTGGATAAGGAAGCTCCAATCGGGTTTTTAAGTGCGTGAATAATTTCATCACTACTTGAATGCACAACAGCTTCTTCGGAAATAGATAAATTTTCATATGGAAAGGGCATCTGACCAGTAATATAATTTTTTCCATACGGTAGTCTTACTTGATTCATAAGAAAAACACCTTCTTAATTTTAGAATAGTATTCCCGGCGGGGTTGGGACCTTTAAGAATATTTTAAAGGCAGCATAAACTAACCCCATTACTACTATACCTAAAATCCCTAATTTTGCAAAGATCTTTAATCCTACTCTCCTATCCCCTAAAAGCCAAGTGAGAATAATTATAAAAAAGAAACTGGAGACATAAAATCCAATAGCTTTAAGAACAAAGTAATAAACTATGGTGGCAATAATTGAGGTTATAACTCTACTATATTTTGTCCCTTCAAAGGGTTTTCCTTGGATCAATGCTTTTGGAAAAAATATTGATTGAATAAGTAGAGCAAATGCTAAAAATGCTGTGACGGCAATAACTGTTTGGGGATAAATATGAGCAGGTGGTCTAATTCCTGCTGCATCATTCCAAAAGAAATAACAGAGGGCTAAAATAAGGGTAGATATTATATAGTTAATTTTACGCATAGACATAATTTATCCACTCCTTACGCATTTTCTAATTTATTTTTACGGGATTTTTTTACACGAACATAAATGGGTGAAACAATAGCCATTATACACATAAAGATTAGAAAGGCACTAATAGGTCTGGCTACAAAGGTACCAAACATTGAGCCCGATGCTTTAGCCATTAACAAGGATAATGAAAAACCTTCTTCGGCAAGGGTTCCCAAAATTAACCCTAAAACAAGGGGGCCAGGTTCAAAGCCTACTTTTAGAGTTATAAAACCTACTATCCCACAAACAATCATTATGACTATATCAAATAAATTATTTCTTATAGCATAACTTCCAATAACCGAAAGAACAATTACAATTGTGGCAATATAATGAGAAGGAACGTTTAATACTTGGGCAAAAAGCCGCATACCTAAAAAACCAATAAATAACATTAAAAGATTGGCTACAATTAATCCAATAATAAATGTGTAAGCAATATCACCAGTTTGAATAAATAGCTTTGCACCAGGCTGTAGACCATGAATAAGTAACCCACCTAATAATACTGCAGCTACTGGACTTCCGGGAATTCCTAGAGATAAGAGTGGAATTAAAGAAGAACTAACAGTAGCATTATTAGATGACTCACTAGCCACTACGCCCTCAATTTCACCTTTACCAAAGGTTTCAGGGTTTTTAGACCACCGTTTAGCTTCATTATAGGCGACAAAGGAAGCTACATTTCCACCTGCACCAGGAAGTATACCAACAAAGGTTCCTATAAGGGATGATCTTAATAAGTTTTTCTTGGAAAATTTCAACATATGACCAAACACTTTACCAATAACCCCTTTATTTGGTGAGTATTCAGCAAGATATTTTTGATTTTCGTCAACTAAGGTTAACACCTGAGCAAAAGAGAAAAATCCAATCATTGCCGGAATTAAGGTAATACCTCCAATTAAAGGGCGGTAATCAAAAATAAACCTTGAATGACCTGTTACTGGGTCAATTCCAATGGTGGCTAGTAAAAGGCCCAATACTCCGCCTAAAAGACCCTTAATCATATTTCCTTCAGATAAGGAACTAATAATAGTTAAACCGAAAATTGCCATCCAAAAATATTCGGGTGATCCAAATTTTAAGGAAACTAAAGCTAATGGTTGAGTAGCTACTAATAGAAAAATAGTACCAATAATACCCCCAATAACAGAACTCACTAATGCAGTAAATAAAGCTTCGTCAGCTTTTCCCTGTTTAGTAAGAGGGTAGCCATCAAAGGTTGTACAAACAGCCGATGGAGTTCCTGGAGTATTTATTAAAATAGCTGAGTTAGCACCACCATAAATTGCTCCGGTATACATAGCACCTAACATTAAAAGACCAGTAGCAGGATCCATACCAAAAGTTAGCGGCACTAGCAAGGCAACTCCCATAGTAGCTGATAATCCTGGGAGAGTTCCAATAGCAATTCCTCCAGCAAGGGCCAAACTCATAATTAAAATATTCATTGGATGTAAAGCATTTTGAAAACCAATAAAGAAATCTGCTAACAATTCTTGACCCTCCTTAGTTTTAAAACCGGGAGGAGTACCCTCCCGGTTTTAAAATAAGCTATTATTTTTTGTCTAGTAAATCATATTCTTCTAATAATTTAGTTGCAGTTTCAACTTCCTTTTTTAAATCTGCATATACTTTTTCGCCATCTTTCCATTCCTCAGGTTGTCCAATTTTCTCCATATCCTTCAGGTACTCAGGATTTTTGGCGATTTTTTCAAATCCTTCTTTTAAACGGGCTAGTCTTGCAGGATCAATATCTTTTGGTGCTGCGAATAATCTGGTAATACCTTGAGTCATGTCAAGACCTAATTCTTTAAATGTAGGAACCTCAGGTGCTAAGTAATGTCTCTCATCGGTTGTTATGCCTAAAATTTTATATTTATCCATATCACGCATAACATCATTTAAGTTCCCCATAATTGCATTAACATGTCCACCTTGTAATGCAACAATTTGGTCTGCAGAACCCTTATAAGGTATCAACGTAAATTCAGTTCCAGTTAGATTCATAAAGTTCAAGGAAGCTATATGATGACCACTAAAAGTACCGACATTACCTAAAGTAATTCGACCAGGGTTTGCTTTTGCATCATCAATTAGTTCTTGAAGTGTATTATATTTACTGTCTTTCAGTACAGCTACTAATTGTGGATCATTAACCATTTGGCCAATATATGCAAAACTATCAATATTAAACTCTGTTTCCCGGGCTAATGGTTGCAAAATAATATGTGGAACGTTTAAGCCACCGATTACATATCCATCAGTCTTTGATTTTGCAAGCTCAGTAAATCCAACCTCTCCACCAGCACCTTCTTTATAAGTTATAATCATATTTACGCCAAACTCTTCTTTGAAATACTTTTCAACAATTCTAGCTTGTACATCACTAGCCCCACCAGCTGTAAATGGAATTATTACGGTTATATCTTGGGAGGGATACTTTTCTTCAGTTTTGCCACCATCCTGTTTCTCTTCCGCTTTTTGGCATCCAGTCAATCCTAAAGTTAAAAGGAAACCAATAATTAATAATACAGCAATTAATTTTTTGTTCATTTTCATCCTCCTGATTAATTTATTTTATGTTTTTTTAGCAGTACCCTTTACCTTTTAGATTAGTTTTAGGTACCATTAAAATTAGATACTTAAACCAACTCTGTGGATAGCAAAACCAGTTCTTTCTAAAAGAATATCAGCTTTAGTCATTTTGCCGTTTAAGGTAGCAACGACTTCATTGTAAATTACATCGCCAGCTTCTTCTAAGCTCATGGTTCCAGCTAAGATACCAGAAAGGTCTAGATCAACAGTATCGTTCATCCGCTGCCAGGAGTTAATGTTGCCGGTAATTTTTATTGTAGGCATGATAGGATGACTGATAGTGTGTCCGCCGCCAGTAGAGAATACCATTAACTGAGAACCTGCTGCAGCGATACCTGTGATGGACTCTGCGCCATGACCAGGAGTATTCATCATATATACACCTGGTGCTTTGCCAGGAACTCGGGCATAACCTATTACATCTTGAATAGGTGCGGAGCCACTCTTCTTGGCACCGCCTAAAGATTTTTCTTCAATAGTACTGATACCACCAGCAATATTATCACCAGTTGGCTGTGAACCACGGATATCTTCGCCGGTAGCATAGATCCTTTGTTCATAAGCATCGATTTCAGAGTCAATTTTTCTAGCTACTTCTTCATTGATAGCTTTAGCCTTTAACCAAGGCTCTGCTCCCATTAACTCAGGGAATTCAGCTAAAATAGAGCGCCCGCCTTCTTTGACAATTCTGTCAGAGCAGAAGCCTAAAGCAGGGTTGGAAGCAATACCGGAGGTAGTGTCAGAGGTACCACAGTTTAAGCCAAAGAGGAATTCACTGATATCTACTTCTTCCCTTTGATAGGTGGATAATTCTCTAGTCATATACATAGCTTTTCTAGTAGCATCAGCAGTACCATTGATAGCACCACCAACATCTCTGATGTTAACCGTTTCGATTAGTTTACCGGATTTAGAAATTTCTTCGGCCATTTCATCAATATTACATAAATCTTCACGGAAATGGTCAACAATTACAACACCACCGACATTGGGGTTTTTCGCCATACCACAAAGCACGTCAAAAGTCATTTTTAAGTCAGACTTCGTTTGGCAGCGTCCTAAATGATGTGTTATGGGGATAGCACCATAAATAGTGTTTGCAACCCTTTCTACAGTACTGTTAGCATAAACAGTAGCAGAAAGAACTAAAGTGTAATTACGACAACCTACTTGACCGTCCGGACGACGGTAACCATACCATTTACCCATCTTAGAATGCACTTCCTTTCTTGTCAGCATGTAGATCACCACGACCCCTTACAGGCTCGATATTGTGAATATGGACATGCTCACCAACTGCGATATCAACCATAGCATCGCCAATACTTAAACCATACTTCAAAATAGTTCCACCCTTTGTAATAGGTCTGATAGCCACTTTGTGACCATAGAGGATATCAGCACTAACGGTGATTTGTTGTTCTTGACCATCAAAGGTTACGGGGATAGTCATTCCTTTTTTGATGTCGTTGGAGAGGATAGTAGCAACATTATCTTTAGCCTCATCAACAACATAAGCAACTTTTACTGCCATTAAAAAAACCTCCTTAGAAATAGAATTTGAATTGATATATAATACCTGACCCTTGTTATGAGGTCGGTGGTATGACCACTTTTTATATATTCTCTGTCTTTTAAAATTATCCTTCCCCAAAAAATAAAAAGTTTAAATTAATTTTCAAAAAGCCTTTTTGTATATTGACGGGAGGATGTGATATTTGTATACTTAATACTAATAGCTGTTATATAAACCTGTCTTTGACAGTTGTGAAAAAGAAAAGTCTGGAAACCCGCATTAACAGGGCATTCCAGACTTCTTTAATGTGTAAAAAAGTGCGTACTTTTTTTATTTTTTTGTATCCTTAAAAATTTTTTTCATCTGTTTTGTAGTTACTATCTGATAATCCGTTCGGAAACCAAATGCTTCATGAAGTGCATCCGTAAAATCTGTTCTGGTGTAAGTAGGAATATATCCTTCGCCGGGAGCGGAATAAAAGTTCATGCCCCGGAGCTGACTAATAATTTCGGTGCTTGTGAATTCTTCTTTTAATCTTTTTTCTAAATATCTGTAGAGAGTCAGTGCTAAAAAGCAGGTGGTAAAGTGCGCTTTGATTCTATCATCTCTGCT
>JUEF01000101.1 GCA_000802045.1 Peptococcaceae bacterium BICA1-8 | reverse complement strand
GTGATAAAAATGAAAAATAATAATAATAATTATATTTTTCTCTGGCTATGTACCTTTTTAATATTGTTTTCTGCATTAACTGTTTTATATCAAAACAATTATTTTACTAATGACAATATTGTAATGACAAATAACCATTTATCCATAAACTTTCTAGACGAATTTGGAAGCTTTGAATTAGAAAGAACAGATGGAGGGTACTTCTCCTTTATTGATAAGGATACAGACAAAGAAATTGATCAAACTGCTCGAGAGGTTTTTATAGGAGATAAACTTATTTTGGGGGATAATTCTTTGTATGAAGTAGAAAGCATTGAAGGTGATAAAGTTTATTGCCTATTTAAAGGAAAAGAAGAAATTTCTTGGAGTTTAGACAAAGCCGTTACAACAAATTCCGATTTATTAGCGCAAAAAAGCAATAGTTCAGTAGCCATTTATACCACCCATACAGCTGAATCATACGTACCCACTTCAGGTAAAGATAGTAAACCAGGTCAGGGTGATATTTTAGAAGTAAGTCAAGTAATTGGGAATGTCTTAAAGAAGGAAGGCATTAAGGCTGATGTAAGCTTAAATAAACATGATCCTCATGATGCTAATGCTTATCAACGCTCTAGGAGAACAGCTGCACAGCTTTTAAAAAATCGACCAGCTACTATTATTGATGTTCATAGAGACGGTGTACCAGATCCAAAATTTTATGCTCAAAAAATTGATGGATATGATGCTACGAAAGTACGTTTAGTGGTAGGTAGACAAAATCAAAATATGCAGGCTAACTTAGATTATGCAAAAAAAATGAAGGCATATTATGATGAGAAAAAACCAGGGTTAATAAAGGGTATATTTATTGCCAAAGGTAATTATAATCAAGATTTAGCTCCTCGCTCAATATTAATAGAGGTGGGAACCCATACCAACTCTTTAGAAGCTGCAAATAATGGAGCTAGTACATTTGCTTCCTTGCTACCGGAATTTTTAGGAATAACTGGTCAAGGTGCAGGGGCACCAGGCAGGAATATTGGTGGCGGGACAAGTTCATCAATAGTTTGGATACTTTTGGTATTTATAGTCGGAGCTGTAGGATTTCTCTTAATTAGTACCGGGAGCATAAAAGGCTCTTTTGATAAAGTTAAAGGTTTTGGAAAAGAATTTACTAGTTTTTTAGGTAATTCTAAAAGGAAAAAATAATAAAGTGGATAAATATTCTCAAATAATTTTATTAGGTATAGCTGCAGGAATAGTTGCCAGGGTTTTTATGCTAAGAAACGATTACCGCTCATATCCCTCTTATCCACATGGTTATGTCACACATATTTCTTTGGGAATAATTGCAGCAGCATTAGGATCAATAGCTATTCCTGCACTTCTTGAAAAAGAGTTTACTGCAGTAACCTTTTTGGTATTAGCAGCTCAACAGTTTAGAGATATTAGAAATATGGAGCGTGAAACCTTATCAAAATTAGAAAATTATAATATGGTACCTCGGGGTTTTGATTATATTGAAGGAATTGCTAAAACATTTGAAGCTCGAAACTATTTGGTTATGCTAGTATCCTTGGTTTCAAGTGGGACAGCTGTATTTTTTAATATTTGGATTGGAATATTTGCAGGCTTATTTACGATTTTTATAAGTGGTTTTTTAATGAGAGGAGATTTCGTAAAGGATATAGCCATAGTTAAAATAGGAGAACTGCATTTTGAGAGATCTCTATTAATGGTTGATAATATCGTTATTATGAATGTTGGTCTAGAGGATTCCAAGAAAAGAATATTAAAAGAAGGCCTTGGATTAATAATCCATCCCAAAAATGATAATGCAAGGGCAACGTTAAATAATTTAGGGCAACGACAGGCTATCCTTCATGATGTTTCTGTACTAGTAGGTAGTAAACTTGAGACAGGGGAACCGGATTGGACACCTTTAATGCGAAAGGATATTGATACAGGGAAATTAGCCCTGTATATTCTACCCAATGAAAAGGATGTTGAATGTGTAATACAGGCTGTATACCAAACTCCTATTTTAGAAAGTGCTGTACAAAAGCCATTAGAGAGCAAAATAGGCCGGAAGGCTGCAGATTAATACGCGGAGGAAAGTATGGAAATTGCCGTTAAGGAACAAATCCTAGCTGTTGTTACTGTATATCCGGAAAAGGTTCAGGGGAATTTTGGAGTATTTATTACCAAAAATGATCAAGAGTCACAACAGCTTGCCCTATTATTAAGCAGGATATTAAAAGCCATGGTTCATAATTTAGAAAACGGAGTATATATAATTGTTAAGCATTAACCTGGAGGGAAAGAATTGCATATTATCTATAATTGTTATGGAGGTTCCCATTCTTCTGTAACAGCGGCTTCTATTCATGTAGGCATACTAAAAGACAATGTAATCCCTAATGGTTGTCAATTATTAAATTTACCCTATTATGATAAGCAAGTAGCTAAAGATCATGGCTTTATTAGATATATTGGTGAAGATGAATATAGAAACAAAATATATATAACAAGTAAGCATAATTTAGGGCGTAATTATGAAACGATAATGCGTAGCTTAGTTTGTATTATGGACCTTTCTAATGAAAAACTTGTTTTTGTTGATACTATGCCCTATGTAAATTGGCTGATGGTAATAGGAGGATTTTTATCCAGAAGATTAGGGATTGTTTCTTTAGGAAGACCTATTGTCATTAAAGGTACCCAAATATCTTTTTTAAAGTTTACTCAGCTGGTAAATATTATTAAAATAAAATACGGCAGGTATGAATTAGAATGCCAATAGTCTATTTATGTCCAACTGGAACTTATTCCTCTCTAGTGGCTGCTAATTTGCATATTGGTATAATAGATGAACACTGTAAAGTCCAAGACATCTTAAACCTTCCTAATTTCGGAATAAATCTTAGTACAGGTATTTTTCTATTTATTGGTGAGGATTCTAAAGGGGATATGATATATACTCTTGGAACAAGCGGTGAAGCTCAATTAATTAAAAAATCCGCTTTTGATTTAGCAAAGATAATGGGTTATGAATTCGAGCATATTATGCTTATCGATATGTCTAATTATATTCCAAAATATTTTGGGTGGTATAATACTATTTTTCATAAACAAAGCAGGACATTTTCTGCCAAAAGTCTTTATCGTCAATTGAAATTAATAAATATAGAGGTTGAAAATTTTAAGAAGCAGGAGCTTTAAGGGTTCCTGCCTTTTTCTTGACTAGATATTGGGAATAATAGATAATGATTAAGAAACGCGAAAATGGAATTGGAGTGAAATGATGGTAAAAGCTATTATTGCAGAAGTCTTGCCTAATTCCCTAGCTGCGGAGATAGGGTTAGAGCCGGGAGATATTATAATTAAAGTTAATAATATACCGCCTGAGGATTTGATTCATTTCCAATATTTATGGGCAGATGAGGAAATCGAATTATTAGTAGAAAAACAAGACGGGCAGATATTTTTTGAAATTGAAAAAGAATATGACGAAACTCTAGGAGTTGTGTTTGAACAAGCAGTTTTTGATAAAATTCGTTACTGTCAAAATAAATGTTTGTTTTGCTTTATTGAGCAAATGGCTCCTGCTATGCGACCTTCCTTATATGAAAAGGATGATGATTATAGACTTTCTTTTTTACAAGGAAATTTCATTACATTAACAAACATGAAAAAAAGTGATTTTGATAGAATCAAGGAATATCACTTAAGTCCTTTATATGTATCAGTTCATACAACTAATCCAGCATTAAGACAAACAATCCTTGGAAATCCTCATGCCGGAAAAATTTTGGAGCAGCTCAAAACCTTGGTAGATTTAGGTATAAAAATTCATACTCAAGTTGTTTTATGCCCTGGGATAAATGATGGTGAATATTTAGAAAGAACCATTGAGGATTTGAGTTATTTATGGCCAGGTATACAATCATTAGCTATAGTCCCTGTTGGCGTAACAAGCTTTAGAAAAGATCTAGAAAGATTCCCCGCTTTTTCTAAAGACTATGCTCAAAAGCTAGTTAACATGGTATCAGAGAAACAAAGCTACTTTAGAAATAAAAACAGCAATTCTTTTGTTTATTTAGGTGATGAAATATATATTCAAGCTCAAACATATTTCCCCGCATATAAGCATTATGATGACTTTCCCCAAATAGAAAACGGAGTAGGTGTTAGCCGAATATTTCAAGACGATTTTTTTAAAAATAAAAGTAACCTGCCTGCGAGTATTAAGGAGCAGCGTTTTATTATTGCAACTAGTAAGCTAGGTAAAAAGGTTATTGAACCAATTATTTATTACTTGAAAAAAATCAAAGGTTTGGAAATAGATATAAAAGTCATAGAAAATGTTTTTTTCGGGCCAAGAGTAACAGTAAATGGTCTCTTAACAGGATATGACTTACTAGAAGGGCTAAAAGGCATTACTCCCGGTTCACAAGTATTAATTTCTGAGATTATGCTTAAAAAAGGGGAAAGGATTTTCTTGGATGGTCTAACTCCAGAAGACGTAGGGCAAAAACTAAGGATAAAGCTTATTGTAGTCAATAATAATGCACAAGCTTTAATTAATTGTATTATGAGTCGAAATTTTTAGCGTAGTAAAGGAGTGAATGCTATATGAAACCGATAGTTGCTATTGTCGGAAGGCCTAATGTGGGAAAATCAACACTTTTTAATCGCTTCACTGGTGGAATGACCGCAATTATTGAAAATACACCTGGTGTTACAAGGGATAGATTATATAGGGACGCCCAATGGCAGGAAGTTTCTTTTACTGTAATTGATACGGGCGGGATAGAAATTGGCACCGAAGATATTTTTTTAGAAAATATTAAAAAACAAGCACAAATTGCTATTGAGGAAGCTGATGTAATTTTATTTTTAGTGGACTATAAAACTGGAATTACTATTGATGACCAAGAAGTAGCTCAAATGTTAAGAAAAACACAAAAGAATGTATTATTAGTTGTAAATAAAGTTGAAGATTATTCAGACCCTGCTGTTTTTTTCGATTTTTTCCAGCTAGGTCTAGGTGAGCCCTTTCCTGTTTCGGCCATTCATGGAATGAATACTGGTGACTTATTAGATAAAATGGTTTCCCTTTTTCCAGAGGATACTACTGAACCATATGACCCCGATACCATTAAGTTCGCCGTAGTAGGAAGACCTAATGTTGGAAAGTCATCCTTGGTAAATGTGCTTTTAGGCCATGAAAGGGTAATAGTAAGCGATATCCCTGGGACAACCAGGGATGCAATAGACACCCCTTTTAAACATAATGAACAAGAATATGTGATAATAGATACAGCAGGAATGCGGAGAAAAAATAAAATTTCCGACCCTACTGAGCGCTACAGTGTAGTTCGTTCATTACGGGCTGTTGATCGTTGTGACGTTGTTTTAATGGTTATTAATGCTGTTGATGGAGTAATTGAACAGGATAAAAAAATTGCGGGTTACGCTCTTGAACAAGGCAAAGCCTGTATTTTGGTAATAAATAAATGGGATTTAGTTGCCAAAGATGATAAAACCTTGTACAAAGTTGAAAAAGAAATACGGAGTGAACTCTTATTTTTACAATATGCACCTACAATTTTTGTTTCCGCCGTTACTAAACAAAGAGTTGTGAAAATATTAGATTTAGTGGATTTTGTAGCTCAACAGCATTCCCACCGAGTAAGTACCAGTATTTTAAACCAAGTTATTAGTGAAGCAGTACAACTTAATCCTCCTCCTTCTCATAAAGGGAAAAGGCTTAAAATTCTTTTTGTTACTCAAACAGGTGTCAAACCACCTACCTTTGTTTTCTTCGTAAATGAACCAGATATAGTACATTTTTCATATCAAAGATATTTGGAAAATAAGATCAGAGAGAATTTTGGGTTTGAAGGAACACCTATACGGTTTGTAATTAAAAAAAGAGATGAATAATGGGGGTCAGCTTGGAGATGGAGTGGTTTAAGGTAGGCATTATAGGATATCTGTTAGGGGCAATTCCCTTTGGATACTTAGCAGGGAAAATATACAAAATAGATATAAGGGAACACGGCAGCGGTAATATTGGTTTTACAAATGTTATGCGTGTTTTAGGTGTAAAACCCGCAGCGGTTGTTTTGTTTTTTGATGCGGCTAAAGGCTATATTTCTGCATTGTATGGTTATTCTATTGGCGGCGAGTCACTAGCTGTATTAGGAGCCTTAGCTGCAATGAGTGGGCATACCTGGCCCTTTGTGTTGAGCTTTAAAGGTGGACGGGGTGTGGCAACGGGTTTTGGTATTATCTTATTTTTTTCATATAAGATTACCCTTATTGCCCTTTTAATCTGGATATTAGTAGTTTATTTAACTAGATATGTATCATTAGGGTCAATAACATCAGCTTTTTTCGTTCTTGTAGCAATGATTGCGACCAGCAAATCATTACCGTATTTAATATTTTCTATAGTCGGGGCTACTCTAGTGATAGTTAGACATTATGCGAATATTAAAAGACTATTAGAAGGCAAGGAAAATAAAATAAGCTATAAAGTAAATGCTACAAAAGGAGGAGAAGGATGAAAAGTGTAGCAATTTTAGGTGCAGGTAGTTGGGGCACTGCATTAGCGATTACATTGGCAAAAAAAGGTGTTAATGTAAAACTATGGTGTCGCAATACAGAGCAGGCAGTTCAACTAGTTAAGTCAAAGGAAAATGTAAAATATTTGCCGGGTGTAATTTTGCCCCATAATATTGAAATACTATCAGATCTTAAAGAGTCGGTACAAGGCATGGATTGTATTGTATTTGCAGTTCCTACCCACGGAATTAGAGATATCCTTAAGCAATTAAGACAATTAATAGCATCAGATTCGATTATTGTCAATACTGCTAAAGGTGTGGAACCTGATACACTAATGAGATTGAGTGAAGTTTTTGAGGATGAGATACCTGGTATTGACAGTAGGTTTTGTGTTCTTTCCGGTCCTAGTCATGCAGAAGAAGTAGGTAGGGATATGCCAACTACTGTTGTAGCAGCTTCAAGGAACAGAGAAACCGCAGAGCTGGTGCAGGATATATTTATGACGCCTAAATTTAGAGTTTATACAAATCCTGATGTAGTGGGAGTAGAGATTGGTGGAGCTCTAAAGAATGTTATTGCTTTAGCAACAGGCATTTCAGATGGCTTAGGCTTTGGGGATAATACAAAAGCTGCATTAATTACCAGAGGTATGACTGAAATTGCGCGACTAGGAGTAAAAATGGGAGCAAATCCTCTCACCTTTGCCGGCTTAACAGGGATTGGCGATTTGGTTGTTACTTGTACAAGTATGCACAGCAGAAATAGAAGAGCGGGAATAGCATTAGGACAAGGTAAAGATTTAAAAAGTGTATTACGAGATATGGGGATGGTAGTGGAAGGAGTTCGTACAACAAAAGCTGTTGTTATGTTAGGGAAAAAGTTTGACGTAGAGCTACCTATATCATCTGAGGTATATAATGTGCTATTTAATGATAGTAATATTAAAGAAGGCGTAGTAAATCTAATGACTAGAATAAAAACCCACGAAATGGAAGAAATTATTGCAAATCAATATGATTGGTAAAATAATATAGCATGTTCTTATGACTAAAAAAATGGCCAAAGTGCCATTTTTTTATTTTGCGCGGTAATAATCATATGGATAGGACATATATATAGTATTGTTAAAGAATGCCAAATCATTTTTATAGCATTATTTTTATGATTATTAGGTCGAAAGCACAACTAAGGCATCTCGGTTTTTTCTTTGAAATAATTATTATCTTTAGTAGTTTTTGAACATTGCTTAAGGGGAGGGATGTCATAGGATTTTGTTAGTTTATCATTTGATTAAATTATAAAGGGAGGGACAATGTTGAATGGATAATTTTGATGTTTTTCAAGATATTGCTAATAGAACAGGCGGTAATATATATATTTCCGCTGTAGGTCCTGTTAGAACAGGGAAATCTACATTTATCAAGCGTTTTATGGATTTACTAGTTTTGCCTAGAATTGCAGATGACTATGATAAAGAACGGACAACTGATTCACTTCCCCAAAGTGGTGCTGGAAAAACCATCATGACAACTGAACCTAAGTTTGTTCCCGATGAAGCTATTGATATTGAAGTCAGAGAAGGAATAAATGCTAAAATTAGATTAGTTGACTGTGTTGGTTATGCAGTAGAGGGCGCCTTAGGTTATGAAGAAGCTGAAGGCCCTAGAATGGTTAGAACTCCTTGGTCTGAGGATGCTATGCCTTTCGAAGAAGCCGCAGAATTAGGGACTAGAAAAGTAATCACGGATCACTCTACAATCGGTTTAGTAATTACTACTGATGGTACAATAACAGATATTCCTAGAGATAGCTATATAGATGCTGAACAAAGGGTAGTATCTGAATTAAAAGAATTAAATAAACCATTTATAGTTTTGTTAAATAGTAAGAATCCTGATGCAGTTGAAACATTAGATTTAGCCCGTGCCTTAGAGGAAGAATATGATGTTCCTGTAATTCCAGTAAATATTGCCAAGATGAATGAACCGGCTATAATGCAAATTTTAGAAGAGGTTTTATTTGAATTTCCAGTTACTGAAGTTAATATTAGTTTGCCTAAGTGGGTGGAGGAGCTAGAAAACGAGCATTGGTTAAGGGCTCAGTTTGAAGATGCAGTTCATTCCACAATAAGTGAAGTAAAAAGACT
>JUEF01000100.1 GCA_000802045.1 Peptococcaceae bacterium BICA1-8 | reverse complement strand
TGTCCCCACTCGGACGCGCAATGCGCGCCCCTACGATGTCTATCAATTAAAGATATATGTTTCATTATTATATGCAAGTCTACTCTTTTTTGTGTTTCGTTCTCAATAAAAGGTCCTGATGGGTGTGGAGATAATCATATATTGCTTCGGCAACCTTTTGGTTAATTCCTTCTACTTGAAGCAAATCTGCCAAGCTGGCTTCCTGGATCTTTTTAAAAGAACCAAAATGCTGTAGTAAATTCTTCTTGCGTTTATCACCAATCCCTGAAATATCGTCTAAGATAGAGGCCAGATTTCTTTTCCCTCTTAGACTACGGTGGTAGGTTATTGCAAAGCGGTGGGCTTCGTCCCGGAGTCGCTGTAAAAGATACAAGGCCGTAGAAGATCGGGGTAAAATTATTGGCTCTCCATGTTCTTCTGTAAACAACCATTCTTCTCGTTTCGCTAAACCATAGGTAGGTATGTGAGTATACCCTTGCTCCTGCATAGCCTTGCGGGCCGCCTGCAGCTGCCCCTTCCCACCGTCAATAATTACTAAATCAGGGAGGACAGAAAATTTCCTTTTTTGCTCAGTTATTATTTTTTCCTCGTTAGCATTACGGAATCTCCGGGAAATCACTTCATACATACTAGCAAAATCATTCGAACCTTCCACGGTTTTAATTTTAAATCTCCGGTATTGATCCTTTTTGGGCTTTCCGCCTTCAAAGACTACCATTGATGCAACACTTTCCGTACCTTGAGTATTGGATATATCATAACATTCAATCCGGAGGGGAGGCCGTAGTAATGCCAATTCTTTTTGCAGCTCCATCACTGCCCCTTCAGTCATAGCCTTCTTCTGCTGTTTTTCCAGTTCTACCTTCTCCATGGCTTCCAAAGCATTTTTACCAACTAACTCTAATAATTCTTTCCGTTCCCCTTTTTTAGGAACCTTAATATATACTCTACTGCCCTTCTTTTCGGTAAGCCATTCTTCTAGAACCTTTACTTCAGATAATTCAGCTTCCACAAGTATTTCCCGAGGCACAAAGTCCTGCTGAATGTAGTATTGCTTGATAAAAGCTTCTAAAACTTCTCCCCGTTCTAAATCATCGGTTCCTTTCAAAAAGTAGTTATTCCGACCAATTAATTTCCCACCTCTAATAAAGAATACCTGTACACTAGCTTCATTAAAACCTCGGGCCATAGCCATGACATCCTGATCCTCATGGCTTCCCGTTACAATTTTTTGTTTTTCAATAACCTGCTTAATTCCCCGGATCTGGTCCCGTAGCTGGGCAGCCCGCTCAAATTCCAAATTAAGGGATGCTTGTTCCATATCCTTCTCTAATTTAACCAGCAGGTCCTCCTGTTTACCCTCCAAAAAGAGAATCACCTGCTTGATTATCTTATTATACTGGTCCTTATTAATCCCACCAACACAAGGTGCAAGGCATCTGTTGATATGAGCATTTAAACATGGTCTCTCATTAATAAATACTGTCTGTTTACAGCTTCTAAAGGGGAAAAGCCTTTTTAACAATTCAATAGTTTCCCGTAAGATAGTTGCACTTGTATAAGGCCCAAAATATTTAGCACCATCCTTATAGACACTTCTGGTGACAATTACCCGAGGATAGTCTTCTCGAGTTATCTTTAAATATGGGTAGGTTTTGTCATCCTTTAAGCTTACATTATATTTAGGGCGGTGTTCCTTAATCAAATTGCATTCCAAGATTAAGGCTTCCATTTCACTATCAGTAATAATATATTCTAGGTCAGTTATATTTTTAACCAGCGCCCTGGTTTTAGCCGAATCCTGCTTTTTATTCTGAAAATAGGACTTTACCCTGTTTTTCAAGGAGATGGCCTTACCCACGTAAATAATTTCCTCAGCGTCATTTTTCATCAAATAAACACCAGGCTTGTTGGGTAAAGAATTAAGTTTATCTTGCAACATGGGAAACCTCCTTAGCTCCAGGGTCAACTTTTAAGGTCGGCATTATATCTACTAAGTCAAACTTTTAGGTCAGCATGACGTCTAATAAGCCATTTTTTTGGTCGGCATTACGTCTCACGAGCAAATTTTTGTGGTCGGCATGACATCTTATGAGTAACTTTTGGGGTCGGTATTATTCCTTTATAAAAACATCTTAGGTCGGCATCGTGGCTATTAAGTTAATAATGCCGACATCCAGAATTACCCAAAAGCCGTCACGCCGTCTTGCATTTTAGCCCGTGAGCCGTCATGCGGACATTCAGTTTAGCCTATAAGCCATCATGCCGACCCCCTGAATTGTCCCAATAGATAGTCATCAGCCTACCCTCTAGCTAGCATCTTGCGCAGATATTCTCCCGTATATGATGCTTCTACTTCTGCGATCTCCTCTGGGGTACCGGTAGCAATAATCTGTCCGCCTTTATTACCCCCGTCAGGACCTAGGTCAATAACATAATCTGCATATTTAATAACATCAAGGTTATGCTCTATTACCAGCACTGTATCACCAGCATCTACTAGACGGCCCAAGACACCTAAAAGCTTATGGATGTCAGCAATATGGAGGCCGGTAGTAGGCTCATCTAGAATATATACTGTTTTTCCATTACTGCGGCGGGAGAGTTCAGAAGCTAGCTTTACCCGCTGGGCTTCACCACCGGATAAAGTGGTAGCAGGCTGTCCTAGTCTAATATAGCCTAAACCTACATCCTGTAAAGTCTTTAGCTTGCGATAGATTTTGGGTATGTTCTGAAAAAATTCTGCAGCCTGATCAACGGTCATATCCAAGACCTGCGAGATGTTTTTACCCTTATACCTAATTTCCAGGGTTTCTCTGTTATAACGCTGGCCTTTGCAAACCTCACAAGGAACATAAACATCAGGAAGAAAATGCATCTCAATTTTGATTATTCCGTCCCCCCGGCAGGCTTCACAGCGACCGCCACGAACATTAAAACTAAATCGTCCCGGCTTATAGCCTCGCATCCTGGCGTCCGTAGTCTGAGAAAAAATCTCCCTAATAGCATCAAATACTGAGGTATATGTTGCTGGATTGGACCGTGGAGTCCGCCCAATTGGTGATTGATCAATATCAATAACCTTATCTAAGTGGGATACCCCTTCTATTTCAAGGTGTTCACCAGGTTTAATCTTGGAATTCTTATAAAGCTTCTGGACTAATCCCTTGTAAAGTATCTCATTTACTAGAGTGCTTTTACCAGAACCTGAAACCCCTGTTACACAAGTAAATACACCAATGGGAATAGCTACATCTAGGTTTTGTAAGTTATTTTCCTTAGCACCCTTAATTGTAATCCATTTGCCATTGGGCTGCCTGCGGGTTAAGGGAATTAATATTTTTTTAATACCTGTCAGATATTGGCCGGTTATAGATCTTTCCACTTGCTTAATTTCCTCCAGAGTACCCTGAGCTATCACCTGTCCTCCATGTACGCCAGCCCCGGGACCAATATCTATAATATGGTCAGCGGCCAGCATAGTCTCTTCATCATGCTCTACAACTATTAAAGTGTTACCAATATCGCGCAAATGCTCCAATGTCTTTATTAGTCGGGCATTATCCTTTTGATGCAAACCTATACTAGGCTCATCTAAAATATAAAGAACACCGACTAACCCAGAGCCTATTTGGGTAGCCAGCCTTATCCGCTGTGCCTCGCCACCGGATAAGGTCCCAGCTGCTCTGCTTAGTGATAGATAATCTAAGCCGACATTTACCAAGAAATTAATTCTCTCTTTAATTTCTTTAAGAACCTGGCGGGCTATCAGCATTTCTCTCTCAGTCAGCTCTAGCTTATCAAAAAACTCTTTGCTCTCTAATATCGACATAGCAGTAACTTCAGAGACATTTTTACCTCCGATTTTTACTGCTAGAATCTCTGGCTTTAAACGGGCACCCTGACACTGGGGACAAGGCTTATTAGCCATATACTGCTCAATATCTCCCCTTGAGTAGTCGGACTGTGTCTCCAGATACCTGCGCTGCAGATTGGGTATTACACCCTCAAAGGTAGTATCATAAACCCGGGCTTCGTCATACATGTTTGTATATTTAAATCTTATCTTTTCACTTCCGGAACCATAAAGAATGGTGTTTAAATGTTCTGATTTCAGTTTTTCAACAGGTGTTTGGACACTAAAGCCATAGTGCTTACCTAAAGATTCAAGTAGCTGAAGGTAATAGCTGTTGGTATTTTTACTCCAGGGGGTTATGGCACCCTCAGCTAGAGAAAGACTCCAATCAGGAATGACCTGATCTGGATCAATTTCCATTTTTGCTCCTAGTCCATCACATTCCGGACAGGCCCCATAGGGACTATTAAAGGAGAACATCCGGGGAGTCATTTCAGCAAAGCTAATACCACAGTCTACACAGGCAAAATTCTGACTAAAAACAAGTTTTTCACCATCGGTAATATCCACAAAGACAACACCTTCAGCTAGCTTTAATGCTGTTTCCAAGGAATCAGCCAAGCGATTATCTACACCCTCTTTGATAATAATTCTGTCAACCACTACTTCTATATTGTGTTTCTTATTCTTTTCTAATTTTATCTCTTCTGTTACTTCCCGTAATTCACCATTAACCATAACTCTAACAAAACCGCTTTTCTTCAGCTCATCTAGAAGCTTTAGATGCTCTCCCTTGCGTCCCCGCACAACAGGAGCCAAAACCTGCACCCTTGTCTTTTCCGGGTAAGTCAAAAGCTGATCCACCATCTGCTGAATGGTCTGCTGAGCAATAGTCTTACCACATTTATGACAATGGGGTATACCTATCCGGGCGAACAAAAGACGTAGATAATCATATATTTCAGTGACCGTACCTACCGTTGACCTAGGGTTACGACTGGTAGTCTTTTGGTCAATAGAAATAGCTGGTGATAAGCCCTCAATATAATCAACATCCGGCTTTTCCATCTGCCCTAAGAATTGTCGAGCATAAGCGGAAAGTGACTCTACATATCTACGCTGTCCTTCGGCATAAATAGTATCAAAGGCTAAGGAGGACTTTCCCGAACCACTCAACCCGGTAATAACCACAAACTTATCCCGAGGAATCTCCACATCTATATTTTTCAGGTTATGCACCCTTGCTCCCTTGACTATTATTTTATCTTTTGCCATTATTACTCCTCCATCTTCTTTTGGGTCTAGCTTAAAGGTCAGCATTAAGCTAATAGGTTATTTTTGTGGTCGGCATTACGTCTTATTGGTAACATTTTAGGTCAGCATGACGTCTAACAAGCAATTTTTAGGGTCCGCATTACGTCTCCTCCGTTAACTTTTAGGTCAGCAGAAAAACATTACTTTTGCAGACCTGCAGATTATTCTTAATCCATAATGCCGTCCTGCATTTTAACCCGTGAGTCGTCATGCTGACATCCAGAGTATCCTCATAGCCGTAATACTGTCCTGCATTTTAACCCATGAGCCATCATGCCGACATCCAGTATATCCCCATAGCAATAATGCCGACCTACTTCTTAACCCGTGAGCCATCATGCCGACTTCCGGAATATCCTCATAGCCGTAATGCCGTCCTGCATTTTACCCATGAGCCGTCACGCCTAAAGCTTTCCTTTCAATTCTATAATCAAATCCCTTAGAATAGCTGCTTTTTCAAAATCCAACAGCTTTGCTGCATCCTGCATTTGCTTTTCTAAATCCTTGATCATTTTCTTTAGTTCTTCTTTAGACATCTTTTCGATATTTCCTCGAGACAGCTTATATTCTGCGCCTTTTTCCGCAACCTTAGTTGCTTCAATAACAGCTTGTACTGATTTTTTAATAGATTGAGGTGTGATATTATGCTTCTCATTAAATTCTATTTGCAAGGTCCGGCGCCGACTAGTTTCTTCCATTGCCCGCTGCATAGAGCCGGTTATTTTATCAGCATACATAATTACTTTGCCGTTAACATTACGAGCGGCCCGACCCATAGTCTGGATTAGGGAGCGATCTGAACGAAGAAAGCCTTCTTTATCAGCATCAAGAATAGCCACCAGGGACACTTCCGGCAAATCAAGCCCCTCCCGCAAGAGGTTAATACCTACCAAAACGTCAAAAACCCCCAAGCGCAAGTCCCTTAGTATCTCCATCCTTTCTATAGTTTTTATTTCCGAATGAAGATAACGTATCTTTAGCCCAGCCTCTTTAAAATAGTCGGTGAGGTCCTCTGACATTTTTTTAGTAAGCGTAGTAACTAATACCCGCTCATCTCTGTCAATTCTAATTTTCATTTCATCGTAAAGATCATCTATCTGACCCTTTATAGGCCTTACTTCAACTACTGGATCCACCAAGCCTGTTGGCCTGATTATTTGCTCTACAACCTTATTACTATGCTTTTGCTCGTACGCTCCAGGCGTTGCTGAAACAAATATAGCCTGTCCTATCTTTTCCTCAAATTCTGGGAAACGTAAGGGTCTGTTATCCAGAGCCGAAGGCAGCCTGAAGCCATATCCAACAAGGCTTGTCTTCCGAGATTTATCACCTTCATACATCCCACCTACTTGAGGGAGAGTGGCATGGGATTCATCAACCATAATCAAGAAATCCTTAGGAAAATAATCTAAAAGAGTATAAGGGGATTCCCCTGGTTTCCTGCCTGTTAAATGTCGGGAATAATTCTCAATTCCTGTACAAAAGCCAACTTCCCGGATCATTTCCAGGTCATAACGGGTTCTTTGCTCCAATCTTTGAGCCTCCAGCAGTTTTTCCCCACTCCTTAAATCCGCTAACCTTAATTCCAGTTCCTCTTCTATGTTTTTCAAGGCTGTTTCAAGGTATTCTGGGGCAGTGATATAGTGGGTGGCGGGGAAAATGCTGACATGCTTGCGCTGTCCTAGTATTTCCCCTGTTAATATATCTATTTCTAGAATTCTTTCAATTTCATCACCAAACATTTCAATACGAATGGCTTTCTCTGAAAGGGAAGCAGGCAAAACCTCTATTACATCCCCCCGCACCCGGAAGGTACCCCGAACAAAATTAATATCGTTCCGTTCATATTGAATGCCAACAAGCTTTCTGAGTATTTGGTCTCTATCATATATCTGACCAATCCTTAAAGATAATGTCTGCTCCTTGTAATCCTCGGGGGAGCCCAAACCATAAATACAGGAAACGCTAGCCACAATAATAACGTCCCTTCTGTCAAATAGGGAGGAGGTTGCTGAGTGCCTTAGCTTTTCTATTTCTTCATTGATTTGGGAATCCTTCTCAATATAGGTGTCAGTATGGGCAATATATGCCTCTGGCTGATAATAATCATAATAGCTTACAAAATACTCCACTGCATTTTCCGGAAAAAATTCCTTAAACTCAGTATATAATTGTCCAGCCAATGTTTTATTATGGGCAATTACAAGGGTGGGTCTGTTTACCTCAGCAATTACACTAGCCATAGTATACGTTTTTCCTGAACCGGTAACACCTAAAAGGGTTTGCTTGGGCAAACCACAATACAAGCCATCTACTAACTGAGCGATTGCTTTCGGCTGATCCCCCTTAGGCGTGTATTCAGCTACCAGTTTAAATTTATCTGTCATAAAAACCACCATCCTATTTACTATGAGCCATTACCATTAACCGTAAAAGTTTCTCTTCTAATTTGTGATTATATCACATTTTCTTTCAGGTTTCTGTGAAACCTAATTGCCCAAAGATAAATATTACATGTAATTAATGGTTACCCTACCAATAATCACAGTGCTACAGTACCTACAGTTCTACAGTGCTACAGAAAAGATTACACTCTACATTCATTTCGTTAGATTAAGATTTCGCTTCGCTAGATTAAAATAATAGTGAACTCGTGGAATAATGAGGGATTAACGAAAATTTCCATCTGGTCACTGGGCACTGGTTACTGGACACGAAACCAAAAAAAATGGCATCAAACTAGCCACTAGCCACTTTATTATAGGAGGCTTAGCCTGTGTTAAGTAGGAGGGAATTTTTAAAAATATGCATGCAAACTACTGCCGGAATAAGCCTGGCCGGGCTTTTACGGCCATCAATTCTTGAGGCATTAGCTCAAGATGAAATTCCCAGAATGCCAGTAATCTGGATTGAACTGGGGTCCTGCACTGGAGAATCTATATCACTGGATAACACCTTTGACCCAGATTTAAAAAGGCTTCTTCTAGAAATGATCGAACTCCGTTATCACTGGCTGTTTATGCAGGCTCAAGGAGATACTGCTATAGAAGTTCTGCAAAAAACCGTAGAAGATGATGCAGGAAAGTTCATCCTGGTAGTTGAGGGTTCTGTAGTTACAAGGGATGAAGGAAGATATAACATAGTTATGAATAGAAAAGGTCAGGAAGTGACTGGTATTCAACTGTTGCAGGAAATTGCTCCCCATGCTAAATATGTCATGGCTGTAGGTGCCTGTGCTGCCTTCGGCGGCCCTGGTGCCGCCTACCCCAATCCCGCAAGAGCGGTAGGTGTAGAGGAAGTACTAAATCGCAAAGTAATAAATATCCCGGGCTGTCCTTCCCATCCCGACTGGATGGTAGGGACTATAGCCCATCTTATCCTATATGGCGAGCCTGAGTTAAATAACTATCATGCACCTACTATGTTCTTTGGTAAAACGATTCACGACCTGTGCAGCAGACGTTCTGATTTTGAAAACGGCCATTTTGCTGATTACCCTGGTGAAGAGGGTTGTTTTTATAAGATAGGCTGTAAGGGGCCCGTGACTTATGCCGACTGCCCAACTCGACAATGGAATAATCATGTCAATTGGCCCGTAGAAGCAGGCATACCCTGCATAGGCTGCGCTAGTCCCCAATTTCCTGATGGAATGATGCCTTTTTTCCAACATCTGCCCGATGTTTATTTGCCGGGCGGAAAAGCCCGCGTCGAAAAGATAGGTGCAGCCTTAGTGGGAATAACTGCTCTGGGCATTACAACCCATGCTGTGGGTTCTGTAGTTACAGGGAGAATGGGCAGACATCAAATCAAGGGTACTAAGCTTCAAGAGCCTGGACCTGGCGAACAAATTCCTGTTGATGAGATAATTCTGGATTCTTTAAAGCATGGCTTGAGTTCTAAGGATAATGAACTTTCCCAGGAGTTACTTATAGCAAAACTTGATGAGATTGCACGCTCTCAAGAAAACCTAAAAAGAGACTTGGAAACTATAAGGCCCGGGAAAAACCGTTCGTTACTAAAGAGGATAAAATTTTGGGTTAGAAAAAGGGATGAGGAATAATTGGTTAGAAAAAAAATACTTCCGTTAACAAGAATCCATGAACCGATGGAGGTTGAAGTAGAAGTTAATAATGGTCAGGTCACTGATGCCTGGGTCAGTAGTACTTTATTCAGGGGATTTGAACTAATGCTTGAAAATCGAGACCCCCGTGATACAGCTATATATTCTCAGAGAATATGCGGAATTTGCTCCACTGCCCATGCTATAGCAGGAACTTTAGCCTTAGAGGAGGCTTATAAAGTTGATCCTACTCCCAATGGCTTCCTCATTCGCAACCTTATAGTAGGAGCAGACTTTTTACAAAACCACTTGCGCCAATTCTATCTTCTTGCTTTACCTGACTATGCCAGAGGTCCTGACACCGCACCCTTCCGTCCCCTCCTTAAAGGTGATTACAGGATACCGGAAAAGCTTGAAAAAAGTATGTATGAAAATTTCTGGAAGGCAACCGAATTGAGTGCCAAAGCTCATCAAATGGTAGCTATCTGGGGTGCCAAGGCTCCCCATCAGCAGACAATAATACCTGGTGGTATCACGGAAAAGCCGGATGCAGAAAAAATAAATATGTTTACTTCCATACTTAGGGATATTGAGGAATTTGTTTTAGATAAATATATACCTGATGTACAGACTATTGCCGAGTATTATCCCGAGTACTATGAGATAGGTAAAGGCTATGGAAACTTAATGTCCTTTGGGATGTTCCCTCTAGCCAAAAATAAGCCCCGACACTTTAAACCAGGCTATATTGAAAACTTCTCCCATCAGGAAGTAAAGGAAATTGATTATCAGCTCATCAAAGAAGAAGTAGCTAAATCCTGGTACAAAGAAAGTACGGAGGCTCGTCATCCTTATGAAGAAAAAACTATTCCCGACAAAGGAAAAGCAGGGGCTTATTCCTGGATTAAAACCCCTCAATACCAAGGCAAGCCCTTTGAAGGGGGTCCCCTAGCTAGGATGTGGCTTAATAGTATTTATCAAAAAGGTATTTCTGTCAATGATCGTAATATTGCCAGAGCATTAGAACTCAGAGAAATAATAAAGGAAATGTATATCTGGCTGCAAAAAATACATTTATCTCAGCCAAGCTTTAATAAATATGAAATGAAATCCCAAGGGCAAGGTGCCGGATTAGTTGATTCTATGAGGGGCCAGTTGGGCCACTGGGTAAAAATAGAGGACGGCCGAACTGCCCACTACCAGGTAATAACACCTAGCGCCTGGAATTTTGCCCCCCGGGATAGTCAAAATAGGCGGGGCCCTGTGGAGGAGGCATTAATTGGTACTCCAGTGGAAAATCTAGAAAGTTTAATTGAAGTAGGTCGAGTTATCCGCTGTTTTGACCCCTGTTTTTCCTGCTCCGTTCATGTTGTGGAAGGAGAAAGGCGCATTAGAAAATACCAATTATAGTGAAAAGGTGGAATGGTGGAACAGTGAAAAAGCAAAACATTATAATAAAATACTATAAGAAACAAATAGTATTCGTTTTTGATGAGGTGTCAGTTTTTGGAAAAAACTAATAAAGAAAATCTTGACTCTTTCACTCTTTCACCTTTTCACTTTTCCACTATTGTAGAGCTTCATCCTCTACCAGTGAGAATTCTCCACTGGCTCCAGGTAATAATTATTACCACTTTAATTTTTTGTGGTTTATATCTTCATTACCCTAGATTTTTAGAAATCCCTTATAGCACTGTCAAATATATTAAAGGAGTTTTAAATTTCCTCTTAATAGCCAATACCCTTGTTTATATATATTACAGTGTTATTTCTAAACACTACCGAGAGCTAATAATAGGCTTCCGTGATTTACAGCATATACCCAGCTTTTTTAGATATATTTCCTTCCTAAATAAAAGCCCGGGGTATTATGGAAAATACAACCCCGGGCAAAAAGCTATGTATACTTTTTGGTTTTTATTAATCATAATTCAGATCTTCACTGGTCTACAACTATTTTTCCCCGATACTTTTGGGTATTTCATCAAACTATCCGGAGGACTAAATAAAATCCGCCAGATCCATTATTTTGCGACGTGGATATTTGTAGCAACTATACCTATTCATGTGTATCTTGCCATCACAGAAGACCCAGCCAAGCTGCAGAGCATTTTTACAGGCTACGCAAGGAGATAGAAACGCCGCAGATGTTTTTCGTGTATACGTGGGCTCGTGAGCGCGTGGGCGAGTTAATTAATAGGAAAACTCTTGGGAATAAAATATTTTAATCTAACCACGGGCCCCTCCGGGGCACACGGATAAACACGGTTAAAGAAATATAACTAAGGTTGAGGTTAAGGCTAAGGCTAAGGATTAAATCAATATGTATTTAAGGTATTTCTCAACCTTAACCTAGTGAATGAAATGAGCGAAACCTTAACCTTGGATTTTTCTGTAGCACTGTAGCACTAACATACTGTATAGCCTATGAGCCTTGGCACTGACAATCTGTATAGCTTATAAGCTCATAAAGTTTTACTGCATAATAGTCCAAATTTTCTTGTAAGGCTGGGCTTAATTCTATCCCTGTTTGTAAAGTTTTAGTTTCAACGGCAAAAAGCCAGGTCTTAGGAAGCACCCCTGCCATTTTCAACACTTCATACCAAGTTATATCGTGAATGGAATACGGACGTGGTCTAGGCTTTAGCTCCTTTGCGGGGGAAAAATACACTTCCCCTTTATATCCATCAAGCTTTATCCCATCAACCACAATAATCCTTTGATATTTATTTAAGTCCTGCCCAGCTAATAAAAAGGAGTCAGTGCCAATTGATAATAGGGTGATCTGCTTTGGTAATGCCAGTCTTTGTAGCCTTCGCAAAATATGAATACCAATACTATCATCACCATATACCTCATTTCCAGTGCCAACGACAAGTGTTTCCATATTATCACCCTGAATTATTCTAACCACTTGTTAAAGTAACTTATACTACCTTTATTTTATATTAATATTTCATCTAAAAGGTCCTTCTCTATTGAAGTTATTCTTAAGAAATCAAGTGTTTCATGGTAAAAATTACAGCTCTGATCAGAGAGTCTCTCAACCTCCGCAAGCCACTTTTGTACCTCTTGAAAACCCAGATCCTGCAAATTAAAGGTTGAATAGGTGCCTTTCTCTATATATTTAGAAGGAACTAATTTTAGGAAATCTTCTGCAAATGGTCTTATACCTATAGCTAAGCTCATTTCCTTTAGAATAAGTAGCTCTACAAGATTAGGGTCTATACAATTGTGATAAACATCAACAATAAGTCCCTTAAGAACAGCTTCTCTTGCCACCAGCTCTAGAATACCACTGCCATTATTTTGACTAATACCATTTAAATAATATTTAATATTACATTTTTTTAGAAGCTTAGGATAATAGTCGATTAAACCCCGGCTGGTTAAGCACTGTCCAAACCTGTGATTCATCCTTCCATCATCAAGAGTAAATAAAGTCTTTAATATCTTCTCTGCAATATAAAGAGCCTGACCCTCTTCTAACCTGGAGCCCTCTTTATATTTTTGCTCAAATATTAAATGTAGCTGTTGCAATTCTTCTAGTGCTAGCTCATGATTTACATTCATTTGTTCAAGTAGGTCATCAATCTTACTTTTGTAGACTAAATATTTTTCATAATCCCTTGTTTCATCAATATTAACTACCCTTATATTAGCCTTAGTCTCAAAATGTTTCTCTGCACTAACCAAAGCCAAACTCAACTGGGGAATAATTATTCCTTCCAAGTTATCGGGGTTAAATATACCGTGGATAAACTCCACATCATAGCCCCGATCAACCAGCTCTATCCCTAAATTTCTAATAATTCTAGAATTAACCTGGTCGGTAGCACCTTTAAGGAGTATTTGCCTTTTTATAATACGCAATACATCTTTTAAATAGGTGACTACCCCCCTCCCGGAATGACTGGTAAGGAAGTATTCAGTTTTTTGACCAATTTCAATAGTCAATCTTTTCACCCCCTTTAGTTTGCTACCCTATATCCTATTAACTTCAGGGGTGAAAAGTGCAAAAAAAACCGCCTGTGGCGATTTATTCTGTTACACTTATTTTTGATTTAGGGTGACTTCTTAAACCATTTAAATATTTTCTTGAATAAGCTTTCTCCTTTGGAAACTTCTAAATAGGAATGCCCGAAACTATCAGGAACAATAATTAATCCTAATTTTCCTGGTCTTTGCACACGAATTATTTTCCTTTTAAAGATTTTATTATCACCGGATAAAAACTCTACCTCAAAAGAAGACCCAGCAAACTGTAAGGCATATTCCAAGTCACTGCTGTTATTTAAAGGTACCCCATTAATATTTAGGATAATATCACCGGTTATTAATCCAGCAGAGTTCAGTGGTGATGACGCTAGCAAATCTAAAACCATAATTCCCTGCTCCGGGCTGACATATTTTGGTTCACCGGCAAATTCAAACCGGCGGCCTAAGAAAATAATCACTTCATGGCCTAGGGGGGCAAAGACTGCAGCCATGATAGCCAAACTGGGGTAATTAGCTCCAAGTATTGCTAAGCCCAAAAGAATTATGCTGAATATGGCTAAGTGCAGAGCAGAACGGCTGGTTTTCTCCCTGGGTCTGGTTGTAAGTGCTATATCACCATAACCAAGGCCAGCAATAACGGGAACAAGCATATAGACGATATTTTCATTTTTATTAAGCAACTCAGGCTTTATAAGAGGCCACCAATCAGGCATTTTCATAACTTCAGTTATGGCATTTGTCTCTGGCATGGCCACTGCAACCATAGCAACTATTGGCAATGGCCAGAATTTTTGCAGATTAAAGCCTCCTATTGGCCTGCCGTCCTTACCTTTTACATAAATAGGGACTGCTCCCAAATGACCGCTAAATAATATCAGTACTGCCTCAACTAAGTGAAGGATAGCTACTAGACCCATTACTTGCGGAATACTGATATCAGGGTAGCCAAAAAAATACTTTATTATGGAGACCATACCGCCAGCATAAGCAAAACACATAAATCTCCGGTCGATTAGCATAAATATAATTGCCAGCATCCATAAATACTGAATACCCACTTCTAAAACTGAGATGCCTACAAACACCAAGATAAAGCTACCCAAAATCCCACCGATGACACCATAGATAGTTGCAATTAATGTAGGCTGAAGAACACTCTCTTCAGGCACATTGAAAAACTCGCTTTTCATTTTTGCCATCCGCCTAAATTGAAACCAAATAATAAGCATTACTAACCAGAAAATCGGCTGGCTGAACAGTGAAATAAGGTTATAAAGAATCATGGGTATCAGTTTTAAAAAAACCAAAGGTAGTTACTCCTCTCATTGCTCACGGGGTATACAGAACGTCAGTGCGAAAGCTCATAGGCTATACAGCATGTCAGTGCTTCAGTGCTACAGAAAACAAAGGCTAAGGTTCCGCTTCGCTAGGTTAAGGTTGAGAAAAATAAACATTGACTCATCCCGTAAAAGACCTTGTGTCTGCCCTCCTTGCACAGAGCAGTAAGAAGCCTTGCCTCTATAATTAATGTGATAATTCACGGTCTTTAATCTCAGTCTAGCAAAGCGAAATCTCTAATCTTAATCTCAACCTTAGCCTTAACCTTAACCTTTGTTATTAATTTGTTGCTCCAATATTTCAATTGCCTTTTCTTTTTGGGTATCCTTTAATGGTTCTTTTTGCTCTGGGGTATATTCAGGCAGTTCTACTAAAATATCAGGTTCAATTCCTTTTTCATGGATATCGTTTTTGTTAGGTGTTAAATATTTAGCCGTAGTAAGCTTAAGTCCCGCATCTTTATTCAGGAAGAAAATAGACTGAACTATACCTTTGCCAAAGGTTTTTGTGCCCACAAGGGTGCCAACTCCAGTATCCTTAACAGCACCTGCTAGTATCTCTGAAGCACTGGCACTTCCTCCATTTATTAGTACAACAAGTGGGACCTTAATATTATTGCCTCGGGCAGGGAGAGTTTCAGTTTTATCATCATTATTTACAATATGTACTACTGGTCCTTCCGGAATAAAATGCCCAGCTATATTAACCACAGTGTGTAAATCTCCTCCTGGGTTATCCCGCAGGTCGATTATCATAGCTTTAAATCCTTGGTCTGTAAGCTTTTGCAACTCTTCTGCAAGGGCCTCGTCAGTATTACTAGCAAACATTGCAATTCTTAAGTAAGCTATATCAGGGTTTTCTTCTAATATTTGACCTTCAACAGTAGGAACATTAATAATTTCTCGGGTAATTTCAAAATCCAGCATCTTTTCTGCGCCAGACCTCTCAATAGTAACTTTAACATCTGTACCTGGCTCACCTTTCATGATACCAACTGCTTCATCTATATCCATGTTTTCAGTTGCCTTATCATTAATCTTAACAATAACATCTCCTGATTTTATACCTACCTTAGCCCCAGGTGTTCCTTCAATAGGGGCTATTACGGTAATTTTATTTTCCCTAAGACCTACATAAATCCCTATACCACCGAAAGCTCCCTGAATATGCGCCTGCAACTCCTGAAACTTCTCAGCGTTCATATATACAGAATATTCATCCCCCAGGGAATCAACCATTCCCGCAATAGCGCCTTCAATCATTTTACCTGTCTGAACTGGCCACAGAAATTCAGACTTTATCAGTGCCCCCACCTGTAGAAGCTGCCCAACATTTTGGTAATTAGTAAAAAATACACCGCCTACCAAGGCTGTTACCGCAAAACAAATCAGTACCAGTAAAGAAAAAACCCACCGCAAAACTCTTTTCCCATTGTTCAAACCTGCCACCTACCTATCCTTAATAGAAGTCGGAAATCTGAGGTCGGAAGTCAGAACATCGACAACTAACCTAAGTTAATATTATTGTTAACTAAATATTTAATTTCATAATATATATACTAATATATCCCCCTGGCTAATACAACCAATTGATGGGAATTAAAAAAACGCCCTGCCGGCGTTTTTTAGGTTTCACTTCGTTAGATTAAGGTTTCGCTGCACTTTGTTCCGCTAGGTTAAGATAAAGTACAAATGGCTGACTAGATTAATATAGCATCAAAAGATTTTAATAATCTTTAATCTAGCGAAGCGAAATCTTAATCTTAATCTTAATCTTTTTTCTTTTACACCTTCAAATACTTCCTAACTGCGATAACACTGCCAACTGCACCTATAGTAGTACCGCCGATAATTAAAACTGCTAAAATGCGATATAATTCATTAAAATCAGCCACAACAGGTAAAAAGGGAACTGATTTAATAACATACTGAATTGTCGAACCATAACCGAAATATATTATTAATCCAGCTGTTACGGCACCTAAAAAGCCTATTAGCATCCCTTCTAAGAAAAAAGGAAACCTGATAAACCAATTTGTGGCGCCAACATATTTCATGATACTTATTTCATTTTTCCGCGCAAACACAGTCAATCGGATAGTTGTTGTGATTAAAAATAGTCCAGCAAGAAGCATCCCGATAATAATAGCCATCCCTACATTTTTGACCCAGACTGTGAAATCTAAAAGCTTGTCAACCAATTCCTTACCATAACGTATGCTTTCAACTTCAGAAAATTGTTCAATTTCGGCAGCAATGGCTGCAATGCTTTCCGAACTTTGGGCTTTAACTCGATAGGAATCAGGAAAGGGATTAACTCCTGCTAAGGACTTCAAAATATCTGTATCTTTTCCAAACCGATCCTGCATAATGGACATAGCATCTTCCTTTGAAACAAATTCCAATGACTGAAAACCCGGTATTTTTTCAATGTTTTTTTGGAAGGCTAAGGCATCTTGGCGATCTAAATCCAGCTGCATAAATACATTTATTTCTACTTGGGACTCCATAGTCGAAACGAGATACTGACTATTAAGTACTAATAAAAGGGTACTACCTAAAATAAATAAAGATATTGCAATAGTCAAAATGGAGGCAAAAGCCATCCCCTTGTGACGTCCAATAGAACGGAATGCATCTCGGAAAGTATAACGAATATAACTACTTAATGACATAGTCATACCCCCCTTTTAACTCATCCCTAAGAATGCCACCTTTATTTAATACAATTACCCTTTTACGCAACTTATTGACGCTTTCACTATCATGGGTAGCCATTATTATTGTTGTCCCTCGTTTATTTATGTCATTGATTATTTTCATAATTTCTAATGACGTACTAGGATCTAAATTGCCAGTGGGTTCATCCGCCAAGAGAATGCTTGGATTATTTACAATAGCACGGGCAATAGCAACCCTTTGCTGCTCCCCTCCAGAAAGCTCCTCTGGAAAGCAAGCATATTTATCACCAATACCTACCATTTCTAAAACTGTAGGCACTCTTTTTTTAACTTCACTATTAGGTGTTCCTACAGCCTCTAAAGCAAACGCGACATTTTCATAAACAGTACGCTCCTGCAATAAACGGAAGTCTTGAAAGATAAAACCTATTTTCCGACGTAAATGAGGAACTTCTTTAGATTTCATTCTGATTATACTTTTACCATCTAGCATTATCTGCCCACTAGTGGGCAGCAATTCTCGAATTAGAAGCCGGGTAAAAGTTGACTTCCCTGCTCCACTAGGACCAACTAAAAAAACGAATTCTCCGCTATTGATAGATACACTTATATTTTCTAAACCTAATGTACCATTATCGAACTTTTTTGTAACATTAAAAAACTGAATCAATTATTTCACCTCGTCGTAGAATCTATAATCTAAACCACGGACCCCTTCGGGCACACGGATAAACACAGTATAATCATTTACTCTTGCTTACTCATTTTATTTTTTCTTTAATACTGTCTTCGACAGCAAAGGATTATTTCCTCCCCGTTTTCATGATTTCGTCTCTGGCAAAAAATTCAAAAGGTAGAATTGCGATACTTTTAGTCGAAATAAGTTTAATTATTATATTATATATTTTTATACAATTAGCCGTCCTGTTTATGATACTATAAATAAAACGGGTCTTTGACAGTTGCTTATATACAGAAATCTTTGAAAGCCTTGAAAACAGGGCTTTTTTTTATGAAAAAA
>JUEF01000099.1 GCA_000802045.1 Peptococcaceae bacterium BICA1-8 | reverse complement strand
CAAGGAATGGTGGAAGATACTAGCGGCCAAACTTAGAGGCCACTACGAATATTACGGAATTAGTGGAAATTATGCAAGCCTGAGGGCTTATTATCGGGAGACCGGTAAGCTGGTATATAAGTGGATAAATAGACGCAGTCAGAAAAAGAGCATGAACTATGAACAATTTACGCAATACCTGAAGCGATTTCCTCTCCCCAAACCTGAAATCAAACATAATATTTATATCCTTGATAGAAATGTGTAAGTGAGTATTGATGAAGAGCCGGATGAGGGAAAACCTCAAGTCCGGTTCTGTGAGGGGCATAATAAGTCTCTTACGTTGGATGAGATTTAGATATGTCTACTCGACAGAAAGGAAAATTGAAAATTGAGAAAGGAGTGATTGGTAAGATGAAGGAAGAGCTGCATTATGGATATATGGATAGTCCGGTTGGAAGGTTAGGGCTGGCAGCTAGTTCGAAGGGTTTGGTTTCATTAGATTTTCTTGCTTTCAGCGACAATAATTATGTTGAAATGTTAAATAATAAAATTCCGGGTAAAGTACTAATAGAAAAGGGTTCTTTTGTTCAGGAGCCTTTAGAACAGGTTTCGGAGTATTTTAGAGGACAAAGACAGAACTTCACCTGTTCTTTGGATTTAGAGGGTACTGTATTTCAAAAAAAAGTCTGGCAGGCACTAAGAGAAGTTCCTTATGGACAAACCTGTAGTTATGAAGACATCGCTTCCAAGATAGATAATATTAAAGGGGTTCGAGCTGTTGGACAGGCTAATGGGAAAAACCCCATTTCTATTATTGTACCCTGTCACAGGGTAATTAGAAAATCAGGGCATTTAGGTGGCTATAGCAGCGGTCTAGATATTAAGCGGTTTTTGCTAAATTGGGAGGAAGAAAATAAAAAATGTCTAAAGTAGCATTACTGAACTGTTCAGATTATAAGCTAGAAGAAGTAGAAGCTCAATTAGATAGGGGTTTAGCTTTATTAGGAGGCTGGGAACAATTTATTAAGCCTGGTGATAAAGTTTTTCTAAAACTGAATCTTCTGATGAAAAAAATGCCTGAGGAGGCGGTGACTACACATCCGGTTGTTGTTGAAGCGGTTACCAGAAGGCTTCTGGCTTTAGGAGCCTCTGTAGTAATTGGTGATAGTCCAGGCGGACCTTTTTCAGTAATGATATTGAAGGGTATCTATAAAGCAACAGGAATTGAGGAAGTGGCTCAAAAAACAGGAGCAGAATTAAATTACAATACCCAAGGTGTAGATGTTTCCTTTCCTCAAGGTAAGCTAATAAAAAAATTTCACCTATGTCGGGCTATGGTTGAGGGAGTAAGAATAGTATCCCTTTCTAAGCTTAAAACTCATCAGATGACAAAATTCACAGGTGCTGTCAAAGTATTATTTGGGGCTGTGCCAGGTTTGCAGAAAGCTGAGTACCATGTTAAAATGCCTAAGACTACTGATTTTTGTGATATGCTCATAGATTTGGCATTATGCGTAAATCCTGTATTGCACATAATGGATGCAATAGAGGGAATGGAAGGACATGGTCCTTCGGCGGGTAACCCTCGAAAGGTAGACCGGATTCTTATTAGCGAAAATCCCTTTGCCTTGGATTGGGCTGCTCTAGAAGTAATCGGCATTAAACCTAATACCGTACCTACTGTGAGTCGGGCTATAAATTGGAATATTTATTCTGGACCTAGTAAAGGGGATTTCCTAGGAGACCCTATCCAAACCATATCTCCACCCTTTAAGGTACCAGAAGTTTCGGGGGAAGTTAGATTCCCTGTGCCAAGGTTTATAAGTGAGTACCTACGGCCAAGACCAATATTCAGTCCCGAAATATGTATAGGTTGTGGGGAATGCGCAAGGCATTGTCCTCCTAAAGCCTTAATAATAGAGGATAAGTTTCCCAAACTTAATCTAGAGGAATGTATCCGGTGTTTCTGCTGTCAAGAGCTATGCCCTCATAAAGCAGTACAAGTAAAAAGAAGCGTTTTAGGAAAACTATTAAGCAGGTGATTGCTATGGATAATATAACACATGGAATAACTGGAATTGGAATTGGTTATATTGCGCAGGAAATGCTAGCAGGGCCTCAGCCCGGGCTGGTAGCTTGTGCTTTATTGGCTTCCCAGTTTCCTGACTTAGATGTGATCATTGGTGCTAAGAGTAAGACTGCCTACCTCAAGCATCACCGAGGATTTAGTCACTCTTTATTACTTGCACCCTTATATGCGGGACTTATTGCCGGAGGTGTTAAAATATTTGCTCCCCAGACCAGTTATTGGCATCTTTTCTTAGTAAGCTTTTTATCCCTGGGTCTCCACTTATTTTTTGACCTCCTAAACGCCTATGGAACTAAGCTGTTGTGGCCTATATCCAATCGGCGGTTTGCCTGGGATATTTTGATGATAATTGATCCCATGATTATTTTGGTCTTTGCTTTGGGTCTCTCCTTATATCTTGTTGATAACCAGAAGGACCTTTTGTTTTCACTTTATCCTTTTTTAGGTTTATACATTTTAGCAATGCTTAATTTTCGCCGTAAAGCCCGAAATTATCTCGCTAAGCTTTATAGAAATACTGTACAGATAAGCCTTTTACCTCCGGTTTTAGGCTGGCGGAGATGGAATTTTATTGTAGAAGAAGAAAATATATACTACCTAGGGAAGATTGATGCCTATAGCGGCAGTATTGAGATTAAAGAGAAGCTATGTCCTGAAGAAGAGTGTAGTTTGGTTTTATCTTCCAAAGAAGACCCAGCGGTTCAAATATTCTTAGAATTTGCTAGGTTCCCTTGGTACTCTAAAAAGGAAATGGAGCAGGACACTGTTGTTAAGTGGTCAGATTTAAGGTATCGTCTGCGGGAGCGAGATCATTTTAGTCTTATTGCTAAGCCTAAAAATTAGTGAAATAGTGTAAAAAGGAGCATAGAATATGTATAAACGCCTTCGGGCGTTTTTTTACCAAGCACTTTTTCCCGATGAATTTGTTATAATTAAGAGGAATAAGTAACAAAAAAAGAATTATTAAGTAGTGTAATATATTTGTTGTCAATTTTTTGGTGAGGAGTGAGAAATATGGGTGTATACACTGGAGACTGGAAACTCCATCTGCCTGAGGGTGCTGGTGCCGAAGAGCTTTTCAAGTCCTTTAAAGAAAAAGCGGAGGCACTAACAGTTAAGGTTATTAGAGTAGATAGTAAGACTAATGCGGAAAAGGCAATTATAGAAGAAATAAAAGCCGCAAATATCAAGTTAGCAGTTGGTGTCCCTATGACACTAGTTGATGCATTATCTATCCAAGAATCATTAAAAGGAGATGGCATTGAATTTTCCCTTGACTTAGATCGCAATTTGATTGAGCAGGCTCAATTTGGCGTATCACAGTTTGATTTGGGTATTGCTGAGTTAGGAACGATTGTTCAAGACGCAGAAAGTGTCCATAAAAGGCTGGTTTCGATGCTGCCACCCACCCACTTAGCAGTAATTTCTACTAAAACTATTATTGAAACGTTTGCAGATTCTTTAGAGGTGATTGAGAAAGTTTATAATGGTGAGCCTTCAAACTTTATAGCCTTTGTAACTGGACCTAGTAAAACTGCAGATATAGAACGGGTCTTGACTATTGGTGTTCATGGTCCTGGACGCTTAATTATTGTTTGTGTAGATGAATAAGTAGGGAGGTTATAATATGCCAATAGATAATGCATTTAAGGTAAGGATAAATAAAGCCCTTAACGACTCTAATTTAAGAGGAGCCTTGGGAAAATTTGGAGACGTTTTTCCCGAATCCCGGGCTAATGTATACCAAGGTATAGACTTCGAAGAACTAAGAGGCATAATTGCCAGAAATAAAGCTAATGCCGCTAATAATATGGAAGCTTTAGTTGACCAGTTCGAAGCTAACATTATTAAAAGAGGTGGACAGGTTCATAGAGCAAAAGATGGCAATGCTGTTTTTCAAATTTTAAAGGATATTGCAAAGACTAGAAACGCTAAAAAGCTTGTTAAATCAAAATCTATGGCCTCTGAGGAAATCCATCTTAATCAACATATGGAAGATACCCTGCAGATGGTGGAAACCGATTTAGGTGAGTGGATTATTCAGCAAGTTAATGAAAAACCTTCACATATGGTTATGCCTGCCATTCATTTAAGCAAAGAAAAATGCGCGGAGATTTTTTCTCAAGCGCTAGGCTATAAAGTAGAAGCAGATATTCCCAATATGGTTAAGCTCGCTAGAAAAACTTTGCGTGAACATTTTATGACTGCTGATATTGGTCTTTCAGGTTGTAATATTGCTGTGGCTGAGACTGGAACCATGTGCATTTTTACTAATGAAGGTAATGCCAGATTAACGTCCTCCTTGCCACCTGTACATGTTATCCTTGTTGGTTACGAAAAGCTGGCAGAAAAGTTTAGTGAAATAGCACCAATCGCAAAGGCTCTACCCAAGAGTGCTACCGCTCAGACTTTAACTAGTTATCTAACTATGATTAGCGGACCTGCTGAAACATTAAAGGACAAAGAAGGACCGGAAATTGTTAAAAAAGAACTGCATGTTATCTTTTTAGATAATGGACGCAGGGAATTGCTCAATGACCCCATATTTAAGGAAGCAGGACAATGTATCCGCTGTTGTTCATGTTTGAATGTTTGCCCTGTTTATCAACTGGTAGGGGGGCATGTCTTCGGTCATATTTATGCCGGTGGTATTGGTTCTTTATTGACTGGTTTCTTTAATTCTCTGCAAGAAACAGATAAAGTCCAGGAAATGTGCATTGGCTGTGGCAGATGCCGAGATTTCTGCCCTGGAAAAATAGATATACCAAATTTAATTTTAGAAATGCGTAATCGGGTCAGGAAGGAAATCCCTTTACCTGGCATGCAAAACTTTATTGTGGGCAGTGTGCTTCGCAATAAGGGTTTGTTTCAGTTTGGTTTACGTCAAGCCTCTTGGGCTAGTGCACCCTTCACTACTACAGGCAAGGATGGGAATAAATATATCCGTAGCCTGCCCTTTGGATTTAAGAAGTTAACTGATTGGCGCAGCTTGCCGGGCTTTAATTCAACACCTTTTAGGGAAAAAATCAAATCCATAAAACAAGAAGTGACAAATAAGAAGGGTAAAGTTGCATTTTTTGGTGGCTGTGTAATCGATTATGCCTACCCAGAGATCGGAGAATCCTTAGTTCGGGTTTTAAATAAAGTAGGTTTTGAAGTGGTTTACCCTGAACAAACCTGTTGTGGTGCTCCCGCCAGTTATATGGGGAGGCCGGATGTTGCTAAGGAAATTGCAATGCAGAATTTACAACATTTTGCCAATGATGAATTTGATTATATTGTTAGTGCCTGTCCTACCTGTACAGTGGCATTAAAAGAAAAATGGCCTAAGCTTTTAGAGGGTAATCAAGAAAATAAAGCCATTGCAGATGTTGTAGCTGAGAAAACCTTAGACTTTATTAAATTAATGCACACTTTAAAAAAAGCACAAGGCGGTGCCTGGAATGAAGTTGCGGCGACTTGCGATGTAGCTTGTTCAGCACCAATCAAGGTTACTTATCATGACTCCTGTCACTTGAATCGTGAGCTAGGGATCAAAGAAGAGCCTAGAGAGATGCTTGTAGCCCAAAGTCATTTGAGTTTTATGGAAATGGAAGAGGCAGATCGCTGCTGTGGATTTGGCGGTTCATACTGTATTAAACTTCCTGAGATTTCCACGGAACTATTAAATCGGAAACTGCGCAATATTGAGAATAGTAGGGCGGAGGTAGTTGCCGTAGATTGCCCTGGATGCTTGATGTCTTTACGAGGAGGTTTAGATACGAAGAAGTCTAATAAAAGGGTACTGCATTGTGCGCAACTATTGGATGGGAAATATTAAGTGAGTAAGAAGGCTTTCACCTTTTGGGGTGAAAGCCTCTGCTTTATGAGAAAGGAACTCGGGTTTTAGCTATTCTGACAATAGCTACAAATTTTTTCTGAGAAGATATAGTTTTTACCTTTGATTTCAATTATATTATTATGTCTCATATCCTTAAGAACATTGGCAACAGTGACCCGGGATAGCCCTAGTAATTCCCCTAATTGCTTTTGGGTTAGGTCTAAATGGACTTTCAGTTTGGCATCCATAGTTTCACTCAAATTATTGGAAATAATACAAAAAAGGCGGCATAGCCTTTGAGCGGGGTTACAAAAAAGAAGCCCATGATGTAATGTTAGCAGCATTTTGTACCTTAAATGCATGTAGTGCATAACATCTAATGCTGCCTCTTTATCTTGGATTAAAATAGCTTCTAGTTGTTCTTCGGAAAACTTAACAATACTGCATTTTTCCATAGCTGTCACTAAAACTGAGCTACTTGTTATACTAGAAATTAGCCCTTCGTAGACTAATCCGCCAGCTCCAATAATGGAAATGATTTTCTCTTGCCCATCATAATGAACTAAAGAGATCTTTAAGCTGCCGCTTACCACAAAATAAAGATCATTTGAATGCTCCCCTGGTGTGATTAATATTGCCCTGTTTTTAAGGTTCATTATGGTTCCTTTATCAAGGTGTTTCTTTAGATTAAGGAAAGTGGTTTTCAACCAAGGGGATATAGCTTCTTTAAGTGTACAGTGGATATTCATAACTACCTCCAACCTGAGAAAAACAATAAATATAATAGAACCCGTAGGGTTCTATTGTTTAAGGTGCACGCTCCATATAAGTTTATCCTATTTTATTTTTAAAGGATAGGCTTTTTTGGTGTTTTATAAGCAGAATTCGGTAGTGAAATAAAAATAATAATAAAGTAGCTACGAAAAGCAGGAATTACTGAAAATTTGGAGTAAATATCTATAGTAGTGGCTAGTTGTTAGTGGCAAGTGGCTAGTAATTAGACCATAGACTAATAGACGAAAAACGAATACTCTATCTTTAGGTGCCCCAATCGGGGAGAATAGGGAAGCCGGTGTAAGTCCGGCGCGGTCCCACCACTGTAAAGTGGAGCTTGGCCCATTACCACTATCGGTATAATTCTGATGGGAAGGGGTTGCCAAGCTTTGAAGCTGAGTCAGGAGACCTGCCTAAAGATAAAGTTTATTTGGACGATGGAAAAGTCCACAGCTCTTATAGCTGTGGACTTTTCTTTGTTAATAGATGAGGGAGGTATTTAGAAATGGATTTAATGAAAAGAACAATTGAAAAAATTCCGGCTGAATTAAATGAAGGGGCTATGAAAGGAGCTAAAACCCACCTAGATAGTATGCTTAAGCCCTTAGGCAGTTTTGGTCGCTTAGAAGAACTAATGATACAATTAGCAGGAATAAAAGGTGAGGCAAAACCCCTATTGACTCAAAAGGCTGTAGTGATGATGTGTGCAGATAATGGTGTTTATGAAGAAAGCTTTCACAGTTATCCCCAGGATATTACCAGACTAATTGCGGAATTATCAGGTGATAAAGGTATTGTCGGTGGCTCGGTATTTAGCAGATTCGTCGGTGCTAATATGGTTACTGTTGATATGGGGGTGAAAGGAGAACTAAAGGGTGAGCATATTATTAAGAAGAAGGTTAGATATGGAACAGCAAATATAACTAAAGGACCAGCTATGAGCAGGGATGAGGCAATAAGAGCTATAGAAGCAGGCATCGAGGTTGTGGAAGATCTGGCGGAAAAAGGACTAGATATACTGGCGGTAGGGGAGGCTGGTATTTGTAATACAACTACAAGTGCCGCAATGTTAGCCCTGTTAAGTGGTTGTCCTTTGTCAGCTGTAGTCGGTAGAGGATCTGGTTTAGATGATGAAAAACTGGCTCAAAAATTAGAGATTGTAGAAAAAGCAATACTAGTTAATAATCCGGACAAAAGTGACCCTATAGATATTTTAGCTAAAGTAGGAGGCTTGGAAATTGCCGGTATGGTGGGCTGTTATTTAGCTGCTGCTAGGTATTCCATTCCTGTTGTTATTGATGGCTTCATCTCGGGGGTAGCTGCTCTAACCGCAGCTAGAATTGCATCGGAAAGTAAAAAGTTTATGATACCCTCCCATGTTTCTGCGGAACCGGGTGCCCAGGTCCTGTTAAAGGAATTAAATCTTAAGCCTTACTTGACATTAGATATGCGTCTAGGGGAAGGGACGGGTGCCATATTAACACTTAATATAATTGATTGTGGGGTACGAGTAATGAAAGAGATGGGAACATTCGCTGATTTGTCTGAATAAATAAAATAGCCTAATTTAAAGATAGTTTTCTGTGTTTATAGTTAGCCCAAAGCTCTTCGTGTATTACTTATACGAGTGGGGCTTTGGGCTAAAATGCTATATAATAAATTTTAATGTGTTCAGAATTATTAATCATTAATATTGATTTTATTCTATTTCTGTTATATAATAATTAAAAACATAGGATACTGTTAGGTATCAGGGGGTGTTTATGAGTATGAAGGAGATTCTAATACTTGAGGACCTAGTGAAAATCAAATCAGTTGCTGACCCCCTTAGGGTTACAGTTTTAAAAATATTGATAGAGCGTCAGGCTACTGTTAAACAGGTAGCAGATTTTTTGGGGCAGTCTTCAGCAAAAATGCACTACCATGTTAAAGAACTGGAAAAACAAAATTTGATCAAGTTAGTGGAGACTGTAGAAAAGGGCGGAATTTTAGAAAAGTACTACCGAGCTATTGCAAAAAATTACCACTTAACTTATAAAATAAGCTAAAAAGGCCGAGAAGGCCTTTTTTTGAGCATGACATCTCAAGGGATAGTTTGAATGACGGCATAATGGCTTGTAGGCTAAACTGAATGTCGGCATTACGGCTCACGGGATATTCTGTATGCCCGCATGACGGCCCACGGGTTAAAATGCAAGACGGCATGACGACTTATAAGTTAATCTGAATGTCATCATGATTTATGCTTTTTATGCAGACCCCAAAAGTACTTTGAAGACGTCATGCTGACCAAAAATCTAACGAAGTAGACGTCACGCCGACCCCAGATATATACTATTTAGCGTAATGCCAACCCAAAAAATCTTGAATAAGTAAATATCAGTCTGTTTTAAAACCTTCACCTAGAGCTTCATAAACATCGCTAACAATTACAAAGGCTTTAGAATCTATACTTTTGACTATTCTTTTAAGCCGAAAAATTTGCCATTTACCCACTACACACAGAATAATTTCCTTATCCTTACCAAGATAACCACCTTTTCCTTTTATATAGGTAAAACCACGTTCTAATTCTTTATCAATGGCTTGAGCGATTTGTTCACTATGCTCCGAAATTATCAGGGCTTGATTTGCGGCATCAAGACCCTCAATAATATAATCTGCAAATCTGCTAAAAACAAAAATTGTTACCAGAGAATATAAAGAAATAGTTAAGCCAAAAAAGATGGCTACGGTACTGATAACTAGAAAATCAAAGACTAAATAAAATTTACCCATACGGATGCCCCAATAATGATTGAACAAGCGGCCAATAATATCGGCTCCTCCTGTTGTCCCTCCATATCTAATTACTAAACCCAGTCCTGCCCCGGTAGAAACGCCCCCATATAGGGCTGCTAATAATAAATCATCAACTGGCAGTTGGTAACCCGCCGATATATTTATAAATAATGCAGTAGCAACAACTCCCAAAATGGTTTTAGAAATAAACTCCCAGCCCCATAGTTTCCAGCTAATTATTAGTAAAGGAATGTTACCTATTAATATAACAGTTCCTACAGGCCAGCCTAGCGTATAATAAAGGATTAGGGCAATTCCGGTGAAACCACCCTCTGCAAGGTGATTGGCAATTATAAAGTAGTTAAGCCCAAATGCATATAAGAATGATCCTATAATAATAACTAAAAGGTCAATTGCTTTTTGCAAAAACATGATATCACCACCTCTTACCTAGTTTTTCTTGTTTGCTATCATTTTATCATTTGACATTACCTTTTAGGTAAGATACTCTAAATTTTAGTAATGCTTAAGCATTACTAAAATTAGGTTTCGCTCACTACACGTTCACTAGGTTAAGGTTTCGCTCCATTTCATTTCGCTAGGTTAAGATTAAGTTTTTTACTTAGCTAAACCTCAGCCTTAGCCCAGAAGGGTCCCGTGCTTAGATTAAAATGCTTTTTCTGGACACTGGACACTGGTCACTGAGCACTGGGACGAAGTCAAAAAAGGTTACAAAACTAGTGACTAGTCACCAATCACTAGTCACTAGTCACTAGTCACTAGTCACTAATAAAGAGCAGGAGGAGAGTTAATTGATAGATCCAATAGCTTTTGAAATTGGTCCCATTTCAGTCCGATGGTATGGCATTTTGATGTCTACTGCAATTTTGGTAGGGACTTTTTTAGCATTAAGAGAAATACATCGGCAAGGAATAAACGAGGATAAGTTCATGAATATCTTAATTGCCGCCATCCCCGCAGGGTTTATTGGTGCCCGTTTGTACTATGTGCTTTTTCGATGGGATTATTACAGTATAAATCCAGCAGAAATTCCTGCTGTCTGGCATGGTGGCCTAGCTATTCATGGTGCTATTATCGGTGCTTTCTTAGTAGGGGCATTGATGATCCGATATTATAATATGAGCTTTTGGCAATTAGCTGATATTGTTGCACCTAGTCTAATAATCGGTCAAGCTATCGGCCGCTGGGGCAATTTTATCAACCAGGAAGCCTATGGCTATGAAGTTGACCCTGAAACAGTTCCTTGGGCTATGTGGATTGATGGAGCTTACCGACATCCTACCTTTCTATATGAGTCGCTGTGGAATTTTATGGTATTTTTCCTTTTGCTTTGGTTAAGGCGGCAACATTTTATTAAGCGGGGGGAAGTTTTTCTAGGCTATTTAATGACATATTCCGTAGGCAGGTTTATTGTAGAGGGTTTTCGTACGGATAGTTTAATGCTAGGGCCCCTGAGAGCTGCCCAAGTACTAAGCATTATCCTAGTCCTAGCTGCAGGGGGTCTCCTCTGGTATAGAAGGAAAAAGGACCAAGATAGGATTTTTAGATAAATAGTAGGGGCGGGTTTCCATACCCGCCCGTTTTTTTGTCCCTTTTTGAGAGTAAAGTATGATTAAGATTAGAGTTTCCGCTTCGCTAGATTTAAATCAAAAATAATCTAACGAAATGAAATGTAGTGAAATCTTAATCTAACGAAGTGAAAGCTTAGTTTAAGCTTTTTCTTAACCTCAACCTAGCGAAGCGGAACCTTAACCTTAGTAATGCATAGCATTACTGGATAATCCGTTAGTATATTTGCCTTTACTGCGGCTAATAACTAACTTACAACTAGTTTCTGAGGGAAGTGAGCCAGTGGTAAAAAAATCAGACAAGGCAATTAAAAGCATTCGACAAAGTAGAAATAATAAGGATGAAAAAAAGGCAGATGTTAAGCCTATTAGTACTGATCTTCAGGTTAATCTTGAAAATATAAAAGAGGTTTTTACAAACTGCAGTGATATTGTTTTCCGGGAGTTTATAATTGGCTATCAGGCACCTGTTAAGGCTGCTCTTATTTATGTTGACGGACTTACAGATAAAGCCTCTATCCATGACTATATTTTAAAAAGCCTTACAATAGAAGCTAGAGCTAGTAAACCAAATATTGAGTTGAATTTAGATGATACTTATAAATGGATAGAAGAGTCCACCATATCTGTAGCGGAAAAGAAACGGGTTGAAAATCTAGATGATGTCATGAGTGGTTTTCTCTCGGGAGATACTGCTCTATTGATGGACGGCTGGAATAAGGCATTACTCATTGGAACAAAGGGATGGGCAAGCAGAGGTATTTCTGAGCCTGATTCCGAGGTTGTTATCAGAGGTCCTAGAGAAGGCTTCACTGAAACAGTTAGGATAAACACTTCTATGGTTAGGAGAAGACTGCACTCAAATAAATTAAAAATGGAAGGGCGTAAGATAGGGACCTATACTCAAACAGATGTAGTAGTTTTATACATGGATGGGATAGTTAATCCTAAGATAGTTAAAGAAGTACATAAACGGTTAGATGGAATAAATGAAGTTGATAGTATCCTAGAAACAGGCTGTATAGAGCAATATATTGAAGACCATCCCTATTCTCCATTTCCCCAAATTCAGTATACTGAAAGACCTGATAAGGTGGTGGCATATTTACTCGAGGGCAGGGTAATTATCATGGTAGATGGCTCTCCTGACTGTCTGATAGTACCTACTGTTTTTGTTCAGTTTCTGCAGTCCCCAGAGGACTATTACAGCCGAATTCTTATGAGCACAGTGCTTAGATGGGTAAGGTTTATTGGCATTTTTACAGCGGTAACACTCCCTGCCCTATACATAGCAGTTACTACTTTCCATCAGGAAATGATACCTACCAATTTAGCTTTAAGTATTTCCGGGGCGAGAGAGGGAGTTCCTTTTCCGGCACTTATAGAAGCTTTAACTATGGAAATTTCTTTGGAGCTTTTAAGGGAGGCCAGTGTGCGTTTACCGGGGGCAATTGGCAGTACTTTAGGCATAGTGGGAGCCTTGATTGTGGGGCAGGCGGCTGTAGAGGCTAAATTGGTAGCCCCCCAAATGGTAATCATAGTAGCACTTACGGCCATAGGTTCCTTTACCGTACCCAGTTTTGCTGCCTCGATTCCTTTAAGGCTGATCCGTTTTCCACTAATGATATTAGGTGCGATTTTTGGTTTATATGGCGTGATGTTGGGTTGGATAGGCATACTTGTGCATATGATTTCATTGAAATCCTTTGGGTATCCCTATCTTGCGCCCTTGGCTCCGTTAAGGGTAAGCGAGCTAAAGGATGTTTTGATAAGGGCCCCTAGATGGCAAATGATGACTGCACCTCAATTTCGTAAGCCTACAGAAAAACCACCCAAATCCTTTTTGCGTAAGCCCTATGTCAAAAATTCAAAGGGAGCGGTAAAAAATGATTAAACGAGGTACCATCTCGCCTAGACAAGTATTTTTTATATTGATTATGCTCTTAACGGGAATCTATATTTTAATTTTACCAAGGCATATGGTAACAATGGTGGGAACTGATGGTTGGCTGGTATTATTAGTTGGTGGGCTTGTTAGCTCACTTATGTTATTTTTTATTAATAGAATTTCACGTAAGTTTCCCGGGAAAACAGTGGTAGAGTTTGCCCCCGTAGTAATGGGACCATTTTTGGGGAAAATATTGGGGGGAATTTTAGTAGTATATTATACGTTTTTAGCAGCAGTCAGTTTGCGAATCTTTGCTGAAATGCTAAAATCGGTTTTATTATCTGATACCCCGCGGTGGGTAGTTGTACTAGCCCTTGTTGCTTTAATAACATGGATTGTGCAGAATGGTTTGGAGGATATTGCTAGATTTACCGAACTTTTAGCACCCATTATTCTGCTGTTGCTAATTGCTGCTCTTTTAGGTGATCTACGCTATATGGAAGCTATAAGACTTAGACCCATGTTTCAGACAGAGCCATTTTCCCTCTTGGAAGGATTCATAAGCTCCCTTTCTTATTTTGGTATTATCATAGTTCTATTAATGCTTTACCCTTATGTAAATGCTCCAAAAAAATTGACTATCACCAGCCTACTGGCTCTAGCTTTTGCTGTTATTATCACAATGGGCTTTTTTATGGGGACTGTAGCTACCTTTGGTATTTATGAAACAGGCAGAATGGCTTGGCCTGTAATTGAGTTAGTGAAAATGGTGAGAGTGGGTGAATTCCTGGAGCGTGTGGAATCCCTCTTTTTATCAGTTTGGTTAAGTATCGCTTTTATAAATGTTAGTGTATTGGCCTTTTGTTCAGTTTCCGGTTGGACTCAGCTTATAAATGCGGAGAATTACCGTAAACTTACCTACCCAATTATGCCTCTCCCTCTTATTCTTAAGTCTCTGGCCCAGAGATTTATTGGATGTCTTAGGCTTATACAGGTTGAATTTTACCTATGGTTTCGTTATTACGCTAATAATACCGCTTTTCATATTTGTAGTTAGCCTATTTCATAAAGGAGAGAAAAAAAATGTCAGCAGCCTATAAGAAGTTTTTGTTGTTGGTGCTCATCTCTATAATATTCTTATCTGGCTGCTGGGATAGAAAAGAGATAAATCAAATAGGTTTTGCTGTTGGATTAGGAATAGATAAGGATGGGGATGATTACCAAATCATAACACAAATGGCACTTCCTGCATTACTAGAAGGCGGTGGCGGTGGTGATGAACCTCCTGTTTGGGTAGTAGGTGGGAAAGGCAGAACCGTTTTTGAGGCTATCAGAGATGTCAATACCAGGTCTGCCCGAAGACCCTTTTGGGGTCATTTAAATGTTATCGTAATTGGTGAGGAAGTGGCAAAAGACGGATTGATACCTGTAATAGATCTTTTAAGCAGAGGCCAAGAGCTAAGAAGGTCTAACTATATTGTTGTCGCTCAAGGAAAGGCCCGTGATATTTTACAAGCACAGCCCAAGCTTGAAAGTATTAATGCAATTTTTATTAGCCAATTGATTGAAAACAGAACAGGGCAATCGGTGGCTCCTGCAGTAACTATTAATGATTTGTTAATAACCTTAAGTTCCTCAGGCATAGAAAGTGTTTTACCTCGTATTTCCGCCCTTGGGCAGGAAAGCTTTTTGCCTCCCAAAAAGGAAGCAGGTGGCGACTCCCAAGAAGGTGAGGAAAAGCCTAAAGAGATTCTGGAACTTAGAGGAGCGGGAATCTTTAAAAATGATAAGCTTATTGATTGGATGGATGAAGAAACAACAAGAGGCCATCTTTGGGTGAGGGAAAAAGTTAATGGTGGAATTATTGTTGTGGAGAGCCCATCTGAGCCTGGGACAAATATATCTTTGGAAATTAAGAGCAATAAAAGTAAAATTACTCCCCGTGTGGAAAATGGGAAAATAGCAATAGATATTAATATTTCCTCCACCTTTAACCTAGTAGAGAATACTGGTTTTGTTAGTGTAGAGTCAGAAGCTACTATGCAGGATTTGCGGCAACGGGCAAGTGAAGCAATTAGAAGGGAGGTTAATAAAGCAATCAAAAAGGCACAGGAGAATAAAACGGATATCTTGGGTTTAGGTGAGCATGTTAGAGTACAATATCCCGAAATGTGGCGAGAGATCCAATGGTCTGAGCTTTTTCATACTGTAGAAATTAGAGTTAATACGGAGGCTGTTATTCAAGAGGCGGCAATGACGTTGAAGCCAATTACTCCTCCCTCCCAACGCTCAAAATAAGTGTGACCGTTGAAAAGCTATGGGCGCTTTTGAACGGTCACATATTGCATAAAATCGTTGAACTACGACACTAACCTCTAGAATATATGTTCTAGCTCAAATGTTAATGTAACAACTTTACAAAGGATTTCAAAATGATATATGATACTTTATGGTTAAATATAAAATTTAAAGGATTGTTTTTTAAATGTTACTTAAAGCTATTCTACTTGGAATTATTGAGGGCCTTACAGAATTTTTACCCATTTCTTCTACAGGCCATCTAATTATTGCTAATAAATTTATAAACTTCTCTGGAAACTTTGCAAATACCTTTACTGTTGTTATTCAAACTGGCGCTATTCTTGCTGTCATAATCTACTTCAGAGATAAGCTTTTTCCCAATGTTAAAAGTAGTATTAATAGAGAAAAAATCTTTTCCTTATGGAGCAAAGTTATTGTAGGTTTCATACCAGCAGCTTTTTTAGGTTTATTATTAGATGAATATATTGAGCTAAGATTCTTCAATCCTAAAACAGTTGCGCTAGCTTTAATTTTTGGAGCTTTACTATTAATATACTCAGAGGGAAGATTAAAAAGGGGTAAAGTCTTTTCTATTGAAGATATTAGTTATAAGAAAGCATTTATAGTCGGCATAATCCAGTGCCTTGCCCTATGGCCTGGTATGTCTCGTTCTGCTTCAACTATTATTGGTGGGCTTTTCTTAGGCTTTACAAGAGAAATAGCAGCGGAGTTCTCTTTCTTTTTAGCTATTCCAACTTTATTAGGAGCCACGGCTGTAAAACTTTATAAATCAGGTTTTTCTTTTACTACATATGAATGGATTGTCACTTTTGTAGGCACATTTGCATCTTTTATAGTAGCCCTTGTAGTTATTGCCTTTTTTATGAGTTATATTAAGAAAAGAAGCTTTAATTTGTTTGCTTATTATAGAATTTTGTTAGGCTTGCTTGTTCTCTTGTTATCATAAAAAGTAGGATGCTCAGCATCCTACTTTGTTTATTCCAATATATCTAATGGGTTTATTAAGTCTCCATTTACAAAAATTCTAAAATCAAGATGAGGACCTGTACTTCTACCTGTACTACCTATCCTTGCAATTACTTCCCCACGTTCTACCTTTTCCCCAACTTTAACTGTAATTGTAGAGTTATGACCATACATAGACTTATAACTGTATCCATGGTCAACTACTACCATACGACCATATACAGAATCATAACCTACAAAGGTGACCACACCGTCTCCAGCTGCTCTAACATACGTACCATAAGGAGCTGCAATATCTAGTCCCCCATGATTCTCTGAACCACGTCCAGTAAATGGGTTTGCCCTTTCTCCTGGGATAGAAGTAATCCTCCCTTTAACAGGCCAAAAAGTTGGTTCTGCAGCCAAAAAGTCTAATCTTTTACCTACGCTCTCCTCAAGTTCTTCAATTTGTATTTTTTCTTTTGCAACTTCTTCTATTAATAAATCAATAGAACCCTCCAACTCTTCTAGAGCTATTAGACCTTTTTTTGATGTATCGATGTTTGGATAGCTTGTACTATTATTATTGTCATTATTAGCTTCATCTTCATATATGCTAGCAGATGATATTTGTGATTTATTAGAATTTGAACGAGATGGCGTAGTTGTACTTAAACTCACTCTGCTGCTTTCTACCATTTCATCAATATTCTCTTTGATGCCGTCAACATATTTTAATTCATCAGATAATTCATTTAAATTTCTTTTCAAAGCCACTAGCTTTTCGGCCTGAACTTTGTTTTCGTAGGCTAATTTTTCATTTTCTTTCAGTTTAAATTGAAAATTAACATATGAAAACAGTAAAAAAATTAGTAAACATATAGAAACTGTACCTAAAACAGCAGAGAATTTGAGTACCCATGGATTAATCTTTACTGTTTTTAAACTCTTTGTATCTGAAGAAACAATGACAGAAACAGGAACTATTTTCTTTCGTATTTTTCTAACCAATATATGTCACACCCTAGCTTAAGATTATACAAACTATACTATTCTAGGATTGTTGAATAGTTTCCTTCTTTATTAACCAATAAAATTATATACATCAATGGGTCATGAACAACTGGCTAATTAGTAAATTGTTTAGTTGAATTACGTCATAAGTGATTTTCTCCTTAAAGACCAAATACCAATCGGTGCATGGTGTGACCATTAACATAATGAAGCCAATCCATAAGGCTGGCTGATTAGAAAGAAAAATTGCACCTAGTCCCCATGCCAATAAAGGCGTCCATATAAAATTAATAGTTAGACTTGTCCCCGCAAACTTAACATTGACAAAAGCTGTCTTTAAATCCTTGATAGGAATGGCTAAAAACAATCCAAACAACATTAAAAGTAAGAAGGGACAATAAGATTTTCGGCATTTTTTTGCTTAAAATTGACGAGAATAATAGTAACTGTTCAAATATCAGCTAAGACTGTAACTCTTGGAATAGCAATATTTGTCCACTTCTAAAACTGCATAGCAGTTTTAAAAAAAAGATGTAATAATTTCCTTTCTTCCCGGATATGATTTATTGATATATTACCGAGGAGGAAAGGAGGCTTTTTAATTGTCAAAAAAACTATTGGTTTTGGTTACAATTATTACTTTATGCATCTTTACTTTAACTGGCTGTGGTTTACTTGATAAGCTTTTGTCTATTAAAGATGACTTTAAGAAAGAGGAGCAAAAACCAGATGGAAAAGAACAGGTAGAAATACAAGTAGATACACCACAGGTCAATGAACTAGTAATAAGCACCCAGCCCACTGAATACAAGACTGTTCTTTTGTATTTCGGATCTTCTGATGGTGAGCATCTAGTTGCAGTGGAAAAGGATATAACAAAGGTTGAAGGTATTGCAAGGCAAACTATTAATGCACTAATTGAAGGTCCGGATTTTCAAAGCGGTCTTCTCCCAACAATTCCTGCAGGTGCAAGTTTGTTAGACATAAATGTCAAAGAGGACGGATTATGTATAGTTGATTTTAGTGAAGAGCTAGTAGCTAATATGCCCGGTGGAGAACTTAATGAACAACTAACAGTTTATTCTATCGTGAATACCCTTTGCCAGTTTCCCACTGTAGAACGTGTGGAGTTTAGGGTGGATGGACAGAAAATGGATACATTGTTAGGACATATTAATTTAAACCCCGCAGTATCTACTAATGCCCAGTTAGTAATTTCCCGATAATTTTATATGCTAGCTAAAAAGTTGAAATACCCTATCCCTAAATGGTGATAGGGTATTTTTTTATTGAGTGCCTATTTAGAATAGGTGCTTTTTAATGGTCAGAAAAACTCGATATCCTACGAAATATGTATTTAAAGAAGATTAAATGAAGCTAGTTAACGGAATTTGGTGTTTAGTTAATCATTACCAAGGTGATTTTTAAAGGATTTTGTTAATAAAAAGCGAATTTAGTCAGTAATTATGAAAGGAGGTGAATTAGAAAAAATTGGCCAGAAAAAAAACATTTTCAATATTATGCATTTTCCTAATCGCAGCTTTATTAAGTTCAATTTTTCCTGCCGGCTTATTAGCCCAGGAGCGAATTGGTAAAGTAACTGGAAGCAATATTAATGTTAGAAAAGGACCTGGTACTCAATATGCTCGTATTACCAACTTATCTGCCGAGCAATTTGTAACAATTGTGGGCGAGAAAGACAACTGGTTTCAAGCCCAGATTGCCGACGGTACTGTCGGTTGGATTGCTGGATGGTTAATTAACGAACAAAACGAAAGCCTGGAAAAGGCTGTAGTTACAGGGAGTATAGTTAATATCCGAAAAGGACCTGGTACCCACCATGCTGTTAGTGGACAAGTTAAGACCGGCGCTGAGTTAACAATTTTAAAAAGCGAAAGTAATTGGTATTTAGTAAAATTACCTGATGGCAAGCAGGGTTGGATTGCTGGCTGGATGGTTAGTGTAAATCGAGTGGCGGGGGCCCAAATAGGTTTTATTAACGGGTCAGCTGTAAATGTCCGTCAAGGAGCAAGTACTACATATCCTTTGCTTTTTAAGCTGAATAAAGATGAACAGGTAGTAATAAAAGAAGAAAAGGCTGGTTGGTATCTAGTTGAAGCCAAACAAGGTTCAGGATGGGTGGCTGCTTGGTTGATAAATCTGCCTGGAGCGACTCAGACCTCCCGAAATGCCTTAGTTACTGGCTCCATTGTTAATGTGCGCCAAGAACCCACAACACAAGCTTCTAAGGTTACTCAGGTTAAGGCAGGAGATGTAGTTGGGATTATTGGTGAAAAAAATGACTGGTATCAGATTAAAACCAGTTCTGGAAAAGAAGGCTGGATTTTAAATTCACTGCTATCTCTAGAGAGTAGCGTAGAACAGCCTGCAGTTCCTTCTGTACCTGTCACACCACCTCCTGTTGAAATTAAGACTAAAACGGTAATAGTTACCGGGAGTGTTGTTAATATCAGACAAGGGGCTAGCCTAGACTTTCCGACTGTTACAAAGGTAAATGGCGGAACCGAATTAAAGGTTTTAGGTGCTCAAGGTGATTGGTATAAAATACAGTTGGCTGATGGACGACAAGGGTGGATTGCTAACTGGTTAACAGTTGACAAAGATTCCCAACCCCTTCCCCAACCTAAAGAATATATTAATGAGCTTAAGCTGACTCTAGACAATGAGAAAATTTTGGCTTTTAACAATATGGGTGACAAATTAGTTATCAGTCTATCTGGAGTTAACAACAATCAGTATCAAGTTAAGCGAGCAAATGATAACAGGTTATTAATAGAATTGAACTCGGATAATCTAAGGGAAATAGTACAGCCCTTAGACAACTGGGGTGTTAAGGAAGTAAAAATAAGTGGAAAGACTGTTATTATCACCTTTGACAAAGACTTTAAGCATCAATTTAAATATAACAGCTCTTCCCGCGCGCTGGAACTAGATGTTACATATCCGGCAGAACAGCTAATACCCGTTAAACAAATAAAGCTAAATCCCCAGGAAACTCAGACTGTAGTGCAGATTGCATCTGGCAGAAAAATTGATTATACTGCTCAGGAGTCAGGTCCGAACAAATTAGTGATTGATTTACCGCAAAGTTCACTACAATTAGTTTCACAACTGGAAGCTGAACAGAATGTCGCGTTTGGACCGATTAGGAGGGTAACCTCTAGGCAGCTTGCTCCTGATTTAGTAAGAGTTGAAGCAGAGTTTGCTCCTGGTGCCCAATATCAGGTTACTCAGCAGGACGATTATATTGTCTTGGGCGCTAAAATAACCCAGGGTAATTTAGCGGGCAAAACAATAGTTATCGACCCTGGCCACGGCAGTGTTCAACCAGGTGGTTGGACAGACCCAGGTGCAACAGGCAAGACCTTGAAGGTCTTGGAACGGGATGTTAATCTGAAGGTGGCTTTAAAAGTGCAGCAGTATCTTACCCAGCAAGGTGCCCGGGTAATAATGACCCATACCACAGGCCGGACTTTTTTAAGTTTGGCAGGGCGAGCAGATGTAGCGAATAATATTGGTGCCGACATTTTTGTCAGCATCCATTCCAACTCAAATAATAATCGTGCTATTTCAGGTACCTCCGTTTATTATTATGCACCTACCTGGCATAGTGAACTCTCATCCCAGAGATGGCTGCGTCAAAGATTGGCTCTTTCTATCCAGAATGAGGCGGTTAAAGCCGGAGGTCGTATTGACCTTGGGATAATGGAGGAAAGCTTTGCTGTTATTCGGGAAACTAAGGTTCCTTCCGTATTGGTTGAGATGGCATTCTTAAGTAACCCCGAGGAGGAAAGACTATTAAATACTGACCAGTTCCAAAATCAAATGGCATGGGGTATTTTTAAAGGGATTGAAAGTTATTTTAGAGGACTATAGCGGAACGGGGACACACCTCATCTTGGAGATTCATTCCGAGTTGAGGAATGTCCCCAACGAAGTGGGACACACCTGCATACAGGAGGCAGGATGCAAGAAGCAGGATGAAATCCATTCTTGCCTCTTGAATGAAGGGTGTCACCGAAGTTAAGGCTTACATCGGATGGTATTTTATATACTATCCGATGTTTTTTTGTGTAGCAAATGGGAGGCTTTGATGTTTTTTATAATTTTTGTAGGTATTTACAAAATTATAGAGAAGTCATTCTAGATAAGCATCAAATTTAGAAGAGATTTTTTTCTTATTATAGGAAAACATAGTTCTATGACCAGATAATTTCGGATAGGTATAGGTGATTTTATGATTGATACAATATTAGGTCTGATTTTTATTTTTATAGCACGAGTTCTAGATGTGTCCATGGCAACTACTAGAACTCTCCTTGTTGTTAAAGGGAAAAAACTGGCTGCTGCAAGTATTGGTTTTTTTGAAGCAATTGTTTATGTTTTAGCTTTGCAAAAGGTTTTTCAAACATTGGACAACCCCTTAAATTTAATTGTCTATGCATTGGGCTTTTCTGTTGGGAACATTGCAGGAATTCTTATTGAGGAAAAGATGGCTATGGGCTATATTACTGTCCAGGTTATTACAATGGTACAGCCCCTGGAGCTTACTTTGAACCTCCGAGAGCAAGGCTTTGGAGTTACAGTTATATCTGGTGAGGGTAAACAAGGCACACGATATATACTTCAAATAGTATTAGGCCGAAAGAATTTATCTAGATTAAAAAAAATCATTGACAAATGGGACCCAGCTGCATTTATTACCGTATTTGATGCCAGGACAATTAAAGGTGGAATTGCTATGTATAAGCGCTAATTACTTTACAAAAATTTCTTAACAGTTACACTATAAGAAGGATATGATTCTCGGGTCAAGGAGGCTGTCAATATGCAACTGACGGTTTTGGGCTGTTATGCTCCCTATGCTCCAGCTTTAGGTGCGTGTAGCGGTTACTTAATACAAAATGATGGATTAAATGTTATGCTTGACTGTGGTCATGGCACATTTGCTCAATTGCAAAGCTATATTGATTTTCGAAAGCTACATACCTTAGTTATCAGTCATTTCCATCCTGACCACTATGTTGATATCTACGCCATCCGGCATGCTTTTGCCGGGGCACTTAGGGACGGCACACGAAAGGACCTATTGATTGTTTATGCTCCTTCAGAACCCCAATCAATTTTCGAGGAGATTAGCAGTTGGCGAGAGGTCTTTATTACTATACCTCTAGAGGATGCAATGCTTCGGGAAAACAGATTAGGTAATGTAGCTTTAAGATTTTTTCCTACCACCCATCCTATGCCTTGTTTTGGCGTAAAGGTTTGTTCTTCCGAAATAAAGTTCACCTATACTTCTGATACAGCTTGGACAAATAACTTAGTGGAACAATGTCTGGACAGTAATGTAATTTTGGCGGAGGCCAGTTTACGAGAAAAGGATATAGAACATACTAATAGAGGTCATATGACAGCCAAGCAGTCTGGGCTTTTGGCTCAAAATGCATTGGCCAAAAAGCTTATTCTTACTCATTTTTGGCCGGAATACAATCCCAATCAATTAAAAAGAGAAGCAGAGACCAGCTTTGAAGGTTTGGTAGAATTAGCTCAAATGGGAAAGATATTTACTTTATAAACCCTAGGTTAAGGTTTCGCTTCGCTTCGCTAGGCTAAGGTTAAGTAAAATCACATCAAATCATTTCCTTAACCTTAGTCTCAACCTATCCCTGTTAGGGATATAATCTGGTCACTGAGCACTAGCCACTTGTCACGAACGCAGCAATTTGGCTCAAATTCGAAATCAATAGGAGGTTCTAATGATTAGATCCGATGGTAGAAAAAGTGATGAAATAAGACCGGTTACTATTACTTCTAACTTCATAAAATTCCCTGAAGGTTCTATTTTGATTGAGATGGGACAGACAAAGGTTATTTGCAATGCTACAGTTGAGGAAAAGGTTCCCAATTGGTTAAAAGGGCAAGAGCAGGGCTGGATAACTGCTGAGTATTCAATGCTGCCTCGAGCTACGGAGCAAAGGAGTCAAAGGGAAGCCAATAAAGGCAAGATTTCCGGAAGGACCCATGAAATTCAGCGTCTGATTGGACGAGCTCTAAGGTCGGTTGTGGACTTAAAGGCACTTGGCGAGCGTACTATTTGGCTAGATTGTGATGTAATTCAGGCTGATGGTGGAACAAGAACAGCAGCAATTACTGGATCATTTATTGCACTTGTTCAAGCATTAATTAGACTTAAGGAAAAGAAGCTTTTGGGAAAGCTGCCAGTCACTGACTGGCTAGCTGCTATCAGTGTAGGTAAAGTTAAGAATGAAGTATTGCTTGATTTAGCTTATGTAGAGGATTGTATAGCAGAGGTTGATATGAATATTGTTATGACTGGCAATGGCCATTTTGTGGAGGTTCAGGGCACAGCTGAAGGCAATCCTTTTTCTCGGGCTGAATTAGATCAAATGCTAGCTTTGGGAGAAAAAGGAGTAAAAGAGTTAATTGAAACTCAAAAAAAAATCTTGGGGCAAATTTTTTAAAGAACATAAAATAGTATTTTATCAAAATGCGGGGTGAAGCATCTTGAGTGTTTGTAAGAAGTTAATAATAGCTACGAGCAACAATGGTAAACTGCGGGAATTTAAACAATTACTAGTACCGCTGAATATTGAAGTATTGTCATTAAAGGATTTCCCGGAAATTGGGGAGATTGAAGAGAATGGTACTACTTTTGTCGATAATGCATTGATAAAAGCAAGGGCGGCTGCAAAAATTACCGGATATATAAGCTTAGCCGATGATTCTGGGTTAGAGGTGGATTATTTAGATGGGCTTCCGGGTGTTACTTCTGCTCGGTTTGCGGGGGAGCCCAAGGATGACAGTAGAAATAACTCAAAACTGTTATCGTTAATGAAAGGTCTTCCTCCTATTAAACGGATAGGAAGATTCCAATGTGTTATTGCCATAGTTGGCTTGAATAAAACAGAATATATTGCAGAGGGCAGCTGTGAAGGCTTTATCTTGGAAGAAGAAAGAGGTATCAAGGGTTTCGGCTATGACCCACTCTTTTATGTGCCAAAATATCAAAAAACCTTTGCTGAGTTAGATCTGGCAACAAAAAATAAGATTAGCCACAGGGGAATAGCTACCGAAAAAGCAGTAAATATTTTGAGGCAAATATTTATGTATGATAGTCTATAGTCTATAGTCGGACTATTTTTAAATTGCATATATCTGAGGATAAACACAGATAAAAGATTTAAAGTTATTCTAGCCACTAGCCACTAGCCACTAGCCACTAGCCACTAATAACTATTCACTAGTCACTCGGCAAAGCCGTTTTTGAAAGGATGTTCAAAGTGCGGATTGGGGTTTTCAGTGATACCCATAATGATTTAACTTTAGCTAAAGAAGTACTTAATAAGCTGGAACCTTTAGATTTGTTGCTTCATGCTGGCGACCATTATCGGGATGGACGTATTCTAGAGAAGCAGTTTGAAGTAAGCACTAAAGGTGTAGTAGGCAATTGCGATTTTTTTAGTGGCGGGCCAGAAGAGGAAATTATTGAACTTGGCCAATATACTATATTTTTGACACATGGTCATAATTATGGTGTAAAAAAAAATTTGCAAAGGCTATATTACCGGAGCCAAGAGGTTGGGGCAAATATTGTTGTATTTGGACATACACATGTACCTCTATATATAATTGAAAATAACGTTCATTTTCTCAATCCTGGCAGCTTGACTTTACCTCGAGGTAACAGCAGTCCTTCATATGGTATGATTACATTAGGATCCACAATGGAGATAAAAATAGAAGGGACAGTAAAATAATACCACTTGTTTTGCACCAACTATGGTGCTATAATAAATTTTGCTGCTGAAAGAGAGAACTGAAGCAAGAAGTGAATACAGCAAGCAGTGGAAAAACATTGACAACGGAAGCGAAATGTTATATACTATTCCTTGTCACGATCGTCGGGGCGTAGCGCAGTTTGGTAGCGCACATGGTTTGGGACCATGGGGCCGAAGGTTCGAATCCTTTCGCCCCGACCATAACAGAAGTCAGAGATCGGATGTCGGAAGTCAGACTAAATTATGACTTATCGGCATTCGGTTTCTAAACTTTGAATCAGGAAGTAATAAAGTCGTCAGAGGCTAGCGGGTTTTTCTAACCTCAGACTTCCAACCTCCGACATCTGATTGTGCGGGTGTAGCTCAACGGTAGAGTTCTAGCCTTCCAAGCTAGCTGCGAGGGTTCGATTCCCTTCACCCGCTCCATTTTGTGCCTGTAGCTCAGTTGGATAGAGCATCGGACTTCTAATCCGAGTGTCGGGGGTTCGAATCCCTCCAGGCACGCCAAAAAACAGAAGTCAGAAGTCAGATTTAGATTTATATTACTTTTTCTGACCTCAGACTTCAGACCTCGGATATCCTTTTTTATGGTGGGTGTGGCGAAGTGGTTAACGCACCGGATTGTGGCTCCGGCATTCGTGGGTTCAAGCCCCATCACTCACCCCATTATTTTCAAAAAAAAATATAGAATAAATTACGATAATTTGGTTAGATTAGACATAGTACCAGAACTTGCTATTGACATAAACCAACAGAGAATGATATAATACTTTTCGTCGGTAAATGATGGGGCGTAGCCAAGTTGGTAAGGCACGGGACTTTGACTCCCGCATCCGTAGGTTCGAGTCCTCCCGCCCCAGCCATTTTTTTTTGTTTGAGCCATTAGCTCAGTTGGTAGAGCACCTGACTTTTAATCAGGGTGTC
>JUEF01000098.1 GCA_000802045.1 Peptococcaceae bacterium BICA1-8 | reverse complement strand
CCTGAGCGATAGCGAAGGATCTAGTATTTAAGCGACTTTCAAGATTCTTCATTCCACTTCGTTTCATTCAGAATGACACAAATGGGACTTTTTCAGTACATTTTTTCAGCATTACATGGAAACCCGCCCTACAAGTGTTGGGAATTTCCTTAACCTTAACCTAGCGTAGCGAAACCTTAACCTTTTTATGTTACCATTCCAAATCCATGATCTTTTCCCCGCTGGTATTATAAACCCTTATTAATAAGGGCAGTTTACCCGGGAGGGTATGGGTGGAACAGCCAAAACAAGGGTCATATGCCCGGAAGGCCATTTCTACCATATTCTTAGCAGCCTCATCTACTTTACCTTCTTTTATTAAGCCTTTGGCTGCTTTGTCTACCGACATGTTCATAGCTCCATAGCCATGGGCGCTGGCTACGACTAGGTTGGCCTTTTTAATCATCCCTCGCTCATCAGTTACATAATGATGCATCAAGGTTCCCCTAGGGGCTTCCACTATCCCTATACCTTCTGTAGGTGTTTGGGTTGGGATAGATCTAATATCTGTGCTGGTGATTTCCGGGTCCTGGGATAATTCTAACAATCTTTCAGCAGCATACATAAGTTCTACCAATCTAGCCCAGTGGTGAGCTAAAGTAGCTTTAGACGGCTTACCACCTAAGGTGGAGTACATTTCTTGATAGGCCTTATTAGCCCGGGCAGTAGCCATGCCATCAGCAGCATTTAAGCGGCCTAAAGGGCCTACCCAAACTAACCCGCTTTCAATACCATCAACTAAACCTTTCCAGCCTACATTTTTCAGGTAAGGGAACTTCAAGTAAGACCAGGGCTCCACATGCTCTGCAAAATGGTTATTATATTCGTTGGCATTAAACCGGACATATTCCTTGCCTTCCGGATCGGTGATTCTCATAACCCCATCATAAAAATTAACATGATTATTTTCATCCACCATACCCATAGAGTAAGGATTTAAGCTATAAGCATCACTTAGAATCAAATCTACATAAGCTTTATTTTTTAACACTACATCACGGAAAATTTGTAGAGAAACCTCGGCAAAATCCACTAAGGATAAAGCCATGCTTTCAATTTGCTGCCGTTCTTCTTCAGTAATCGGCTTACTCATTCCCCCTGGCAGGCCGCATACGGGATGGGTAGCCTTGCCGCCAATCATGGCCTGGATTTTCTGGGCGTAGGAGCGGTGTTTAATTACCTCCTGCCCGGTTTCCAACCCCACCTTAGCTATTACCCCTAAGATATTGCGATCCTTTTTATCAGCACCGGGACCAACTACAAAGTCAGGAGCTGCTAAAGCATAAAAATGTGCAATATGGGAATGGAGCATATGAGCATTAAATAATAGTTCTCTTAATTTTTTGGCAGTCTTAGGAGGATCTACATGCCAAACTGCATCTAGAGCTTTGGTTGATGCCAAATGATGTGCCTCAGGACAAACACCACAGATTCGAGAAGTTATCCTGGGCATTTCTTCCGCCGGACGCCCCTCACAAAACTTTTCAAAGCCTCTCAGTTCTGGAATCTGCAGGTAGGCCCGCTCTACATTACCGGCATCATTTAAGAAAATTTCTATCTTCCCATGACCCTCTAGGCGGGTTATGGGATCTATAGTAACTCTTTTTGTACAAACGGTCATATTTATTCTCCTCCCTTCTTGTAGTCATAGATTAAGGATTTGGCTAAGCTGAACCTGTATACTGTTCCTGCTGGGTCTTCCCAGGTTGCTGCCAGCTCTTGGGCGCTTTTTTCATCTTTAACATCCATGATACTAGCAATAGCATTTAATAGCTTAGCACCCTGGTCACTGACTTTTTCTGAAGGACCATAGCAGCCTCTACAGGGCATATTGTTATTTGTACATCTATGACCACAGCCATCTCTTGTTACAGGCCCACAACAGACTAGTCCTTGTTCTAAGAGGCATTTCTTCGGATCGGCTATAATCTCAAAGGGACGTTTAAACTGGGTAATTTTCTTTTCTGTCTTTTCCCTCTCACAGGTGTCACAAAGGGATTTAGTACCGCCAATAACAGTGCCTTTAGGCGGAAGATTTCCGGTAACAATTGCTAGAATAGCGGTCCAAATAGTTTCTGGGGTAGGAGGACAGCCTGGTACATAATAGTCCACATCTACCACTTGGTCTAAACTCCAAACTCGGTCATAAATTCTAGGCAGATGAAGTTCACCCTCTGGTCCCGGGTAATTAGTATCAGGGCGAATATCCTCTTCATTAATGGTAGTCGCCGTTTCCTTATAAACAGTATTAAATATTCCTTCCCGGTTAGTTAGATTGGCTAAGCTGGGTATTCCACCCCAAGCAGCACAAGCACCAAAGGCTATCATAAACTTGGACCTTGCCCTTAAAGCCTTGGCTAATTCCTCCTGTTCTGAGGTCCTGATAGCACCATTAAATAAACATACATCTATTGATCCTGGTTCCATTTTATAAATATCTTCATACTTGAAATCCATGGCAATCGGCCAAAGAACAATATCAGCAGCTTCCGCAATATTGAGAATCTTTTCGTCAGTATCCAAAATAGCCACATCACATCCACCACAGGCGGCGGCCCAATAAATAGCTAATTGTAATTTAGGAGCCACAGTTTGAACCTCCCTTCTCTTCTGCTGCAGCTGCTTCTTTAGCTGATGCTGCAACCTCATGCATTACCACATCTAGCTGATCCCCCATTTTTTTCTGATAAGGACCAACTTTTTTGATATCCTCAACCATTTGTTCTACAATCTTCCCAAACTTTTCACCCTCTGAGGCGGAAACCCAGACCTGTTTAAAGCGTTCAGGCTCAATGCCTATTTGCGTTAAGAGCCTAGCTACCAAGGGGGTTCTTCTTAAGGTTTTGATATTCCCATCTACATAATGACAATCACCGGGGTGACAGCCACTTATTAAAACACCATCAGCCCCCTCTTGAAAGGCTTTTAGGATTAAAGTGGGCTCTACCCTTCCTGAGCACATTACCTTGACAATCCTAATATTAGCGGGGTATTTTAGCCTAGATGTACCCGCTAGGTCCGCACCTGCATAACTACACCAATTACAAAGTATTCCTAAAATTTTAGGTTCGAAATTATCACTCATGCCAGCACCCCCTCAATTTGGGCTAACAATTGGTCATCATTAAAATGCGATACCCTAATAGCACCAGACGGACAACCAGCTGCACAAGTACCACAGCCTTTACATACTGCTTCATTTATTTCTGCCCGTAATGTCTCTTCATTAAGCTTGATAGCCCTGTAAGTACAAAGCCCGATACAAATTCGACATCCTGCACACTGTTCACTATCGATGCTAGCGGAAATTGGCGAAATTTTTACTTTTCCGGTAGCAATAATAGCAAGGGATTGGGCTGCTGCCGCTGATCCTTGAGCTACCGAATCTGGGATATCCTTAGGGGACTGACAGCAGCCGGCTAAATATATGCCATCAGTTGTGGTTGTTACTGGGTCTAATTTTATATGGGATTCCATGAAGAAGCCATCACCGCTTCTTGATATTCCCAAGGTCTGGGCTACTTTTTCCGCATCTACCCTAGGTTCTAAAGCAGTATTTAAAATTACCATATCCACCGGTATTTCCCGATACTGGCCTAATAGAGTATCCTCCGCTATTACAACTAATCTACCGTCTATCTGTGCAACCTCTGCTCCTTTACCCCGAACAAAGTGCACCCCCTCTTCCTGAACCCGGTTATAAAATTCTTCATAGCCTTTACCAAAGGTGCGCATATCTATATAAAATTCATACACCTCTGCATCACAATGGTCTTTGACCAGGTGGGCAAATTTGACAGAACTCATACAGCATACTCTAGAGCAATATTTATTATAGTTCTCATCCCTACTGCCTACACAATGTATTACGGCTACACTCTTTGGTTCTGTGCCATCTGCTAAGGTAATATGCCCAGAGGTTGGCCCCGAGGCATTTGTCATCCGCTCAAATTGCAGGCCGTTAATAACATTGGCATAACGTCCATATCCATACTGAGGAGCCCGCTTAGCATCAAATAGATCAAAGCCCGTTGCAAGTATTATTGAGCCTACTTTAAATTCATGGATGGTCTCATGCTGGTTAAAGTTAATAGCCTTTGCACCACAGGCTTTAACACAAGCTAGGGTGCATTTTTTGCGAGTTAAAAAAAGACAATTCCCATCATCTATTACCGCTTTTAAAGGCACTGCCTGGGGAAAGGGAATATATGCTGCTGACCTTTTACTCAGCCCTTCATCAAATTCATGGGGAATGCGGTTTTTCATGATACAGGCACTAGCACAATCACCACAGCCAGTACACTTATCATGATTTATATACCGGGGTTTTTCCCGTACTGTTACCGTAAAGTTACCGACATAACCATCAACCTTGATAACTTCAGAGCTGGTGTATAATTCAATATTGGGGCTTTGACCCACATCAACCATCTTAGGAGTTAAAATACAGGCAGCGCAATCAAGGGTAGGGAAGGTTTTATCGAACTTAGCCATATTTCCACCTATGTACTGCTTTTGTTCAATCAAATACACCTTATGACCTGCCTCCGCTACCTGCAAAGCCGCTTGGATACCGGAGATCCCTCCCCCTAACACCAGGGTAGTGTTAGTTACCGGTACCTCTCGCTCTTCAATAGGCTCATGGAGCTTAACCCTTTTTACAGCTCCTTTTACCAACGATAAAGCCTTCTTAGTAGCCTCTTCCTTATCCTTGGTGACCCAGGATACGTGCTCCCGGATATTTGCCATCTCTAAGAGATAACCATTAAGTCCTGCTCCTTCTAGTGCCCTACGGAAAGTAGGCTCATGCATCCGGGGCGAACAGGCAGCTATTACCACCCGATCAAGACCCTTCTCTTTAATATCATTTTTAATCATTTCCTGTCCGGGGTCAGAACACATATATTTGTAATCCTTGGCAACAACCACTTCACCTATTTTACCTATCTCTTCCGTAACTTTAGCACAGTTGACAACTCCATTAATATTGGAGCCGCAGTGGCAGACATAAACACCAATCTTATGATCGCTCATATAAACACTCCCTCCCTTAAACGATTTTCTCTAAAGCTTTATTCGATGAAACAATTCCCCTTTGTATACCTAGCTGGCTTTTACTCAAGCCCATAGCCAATCCCATCAGCTGAGTGAAATAAATTATAGGCAGTTGTCCTGTGCGGTTAAACTTATTGTTTATCTGGCCCTGATAGGCATCTAAATTCAGCTGACACATAGGACAGGTGACAACCACCATCTCTGCTCCCACTTTTTTTGCCTCCTCTAAAATACTGTCCACCATCTTAAAGGCTAGTTCTGGCTGAGTTGTCATTAAGCTACTGCCACAGCAGTGACTTTTTTGGCTAAAGGGTAATACCTTTGCGCCTAGAGCTTCCATTAATTGATCCAAGGCCTGAGGGTCCTCGGGGTCATCAAAGCCTAAAGGCCGAACTAATTGGCACCCTGAATAAGAAACAATCTTTAAATCCTTTAGAGGCTTTGTAACCATTTCCTTTACTTTTGCTAATCCTACATCCTCCATTATCATTTCTAATAAGTGGCGAACCTCGGGCATTCCGGTTAGACTAAGCCCCGCTTGACTAAAAATATCTATAACCCCTTCTCGTATCTCTTTATACTTAACCATATTATGTTGAACCTTTTTCAAGCTCATATAACAGGCATTACAGGGTACAACAAGATCACCTCTGTTTTCTGCAGCCAAAGCTAAATTTCTAGCAGGTAAAATCTGAGACTGTAATTGATTTAAAGAAGGAGTAATTGTTGCCCCACAGCAATTCCAATCTGGGACTTCTTCAAGCTTTATTGCCAAATGTCCTAAAACACCTCTAACTGATTCGTCATAATCCCTTGCTGAAGCATGCAAAGAGCATCCAGGGTAATATTGATAAGCCACCATTATTCACCACCTCTTTCTTGGGCAAGCTTCATGATCTTTTGTAATTGAACTTGATTTCGTACTGACGGAGCGCTAAAGGCAGCCCTACCCTTCAACAGCATTTTCATGCCTAATGGTGCAAATTCCAGCAGTTTTACAGGGTTAGTTTGGAAGCTGTACTTCATGATGAGCTCTGCTTCGTTCATACGCCCTCTTTTTTCAATTAAACCCTGAAAGGCATTATAAAAACCGGCAATATTTTTGTTTTCCATTTTTGACTGTTCCTTCCAGGCTAAGTTTTTAAGAATATACATGATGTCGGTGAATTTAATACCCCGCGGACAGCGGGTTGTGCAGGAATAACATGATGCGCATTTCCAGATGTCCAGGCTTTGTAGTACAGTATCCCTTTGATTTGCACGGATAAGTGAGATTAGCCTGCGAGGAGTATACTGCATTGCATGGCTTGTTGGACAGGAACCCGTGCAAGTACCGCACTGCATACACGCGGTAATTTTTTCCCCACCGGGATAGCTCATGATTTCACTAGTAAAGTCCTTAAACATGTATCCGCCCCCTTTTCGTTATATTATTCACAATTCAGAATATTCTTCCTTTCATTTAATGATATCAGAAATAATTGGAAACTCTAATAAAACTTATTTATACTATTCAAAATATTGGCAAATACCCTTGAGGTAATATTCACATATAATAACCTTCCTTGAGAAAGTAGGTACAAGATCGCACTATCTATATATGCAAAATAATTAGTACTTTATAATTGAAAATACGAAGCGATTTTCCGCTAAATGCGTTTATTCGTGGGCTAGTGAGCGCGAAAATGCCGTCCTTATCAAAAGAACGGCTTTAGGCGGACGCGCAGTGCGCGCCCCTACGATATTGATCAATATAAAATAGAAAACAGTAAATAATAAATAAAAAGGAACAATATTTATACACTTTACAATCTTAATCCAGTGAAGCGAACTCTTAAACTTAACTCGTTATCAAGGTTTACTCAATAATTTCTAGAATTTCGTCTAACGGCTTACGGGTAGTTGGTCTAAGTATCCTTGCTGGTTTTCCCAAAGGAACTAAAGCCTTTAGCTGCCAAGACTCCTCTACACCTAATAGTCTCTCAATTTCCGGGGCAGCAATATTAGGAGCACACATCCAGCAGGTGCCATATCCTTTGGCATGTGCTGTAAGTAAAATATTTTGGATTGCTGCACCAATGCTTTGAATATCTACATGTCCCCTTAAACGCTGAATCTCCTGTTCAGAGTAGCCTAAAGAACGAAAAACTCCCTCTGTTTTATTTTTGCCATAGGGCTTCATAAAAACTGCAATAGTAACAGGTGCCTGATTGAAGAAAGTAGAATAAGATTTTGCATTCTGCAGTTCAGTTACACCACTTTCTACGGAAAGCTTATCAATTTTATCTATAACTAATTGAGACATTTGAGCTAGTATAGTTTTATTTTTAACGACTACAAATTTCCACATCTGCTGATTAGATGCACTAGGTGCCCAACGTGCAGCATCAATAATGTCTCTGAGGTCCTGGTCTGGAACAGGTTCTTCTAAGAACTGGCGGACACTCCTTCGTTCAAGTATTGCTTGCGTTAATTCCATATTAACCATCATTCCTTTCGTCATGTTCAATGCACAAAAACTTATAAAAGAATCAATTCTCAATTATCCATTCTTACGGGTTATTTCCCTCCTTTATGGAAATTTACCCATTATCCCACTAATGAAAACTCCGCTGGATGTGTTATAATAAATCTTGCCTCCCAAAGAGGCTAACCTGCAGTATCTAGTCTAACCAAATAGTTTTTAACCAACACTATTTATACGGGAGTTTGCGTCTTGACGGCTATGTTAGACCACCAAGCAGTGGAAAACAGAACTTACAAGCAGAACACCCACCTGCTGAGGCAGGTTAAAAACGTGCGGTTGACTTATACCGCGGGTGATAATTCAGAAATCAGTCGTCAGAGGTCAGAAGTCAGAAAAGACTTCAAAATAAAGTTCAGACCTCCAACTTCCGAACTCTGACTTCCAAAATATGCGGGTCACAGTTGACTGGTAATGTACCCCATTACTGGTGCACGGTGCAACTCCTTGCAACCCGCTCCATACATAAACAGGATAAAAATCGCCCTCGAGGCGATTTTTTTTATTACAAGTTCATTTTAATGTCTTTACAGGACACTGATCACCGGTCAACTGGGAACGTCTTATCACCCTTGAGTCACTCTTTTACTTACTCCTACATCCTCATCCCTTATAATATGCAAAACCTATCCTATATGCTTCTATTAAATACCCCGTTCCTAACAAAAAACCGATATTATATACTCGAGGTTAATAAAACTCTCAAAAAATTAAAGTCTGTAAACAGATGAATTGTTTTTAGAATAATATGTATAAACTAAACTATTTATAGTTTAGTACACTAAGTAGAGAGGATGACATTAAAATATGGAAAATGCAGAAGTAAAGAAAATTTCCTGTGTAAATGTTGACCCAGTAGTTACAGGAAGTCAGCCTGAATGTCCTAATACACCTGTAGCTTTAACACCAATTACAACAGGTGTAGTAGCAAAGGTTCCTGTTGTCTTGGCTGAATTAACACTCCAACTTAATATTGATTCGATTATTGACCTTCCGGAGCCAGCCTATGAAATTAAAAACATAAAAAAACGGGTTAAGGTAACTCAATGTTTACTTTTACAAGATACAAATGTTCTCTTTATAAGAGGATATGTACGCAAGAACATTGACTACTCAACCAGAACCTGTTCAAATGCCGAAGGATTCTGCGGCGACATCCGTCATTGTACCGTAGATGTTCCTTTCAA
>JUEF01000097.1 GCA_000802045.1 Peptococcaceae bacterium BICA1-8 | reverse complement strand
AGACCCATTAGAATATTAATCGGAAAGTTAGGACGCCCATTGTCATTACAGTATAAAGGAGCAAATAAGCTTTCATCAATTTTGCAAAAAACATGCTCATAGAAGAGTGCGGCCCAAGATTTCTGAAGTTTTTGAGCGAGTCTTGAGTCCATGGTATAAAGATTGTTAAATAAGTCTTCTTGTAAATGTTCTTTATTTTCACGAAACATCTGCTATCACCCCAAATAATTAATTTATCTCTCTCGTTCATCAATTATCTTATTCATACTTGTTAATTCAATATCGAGAGGTAAATTACCTTCTAAAAATGGGTTTTTTTAAGGGGTTTTTGCAGTAGTATCATTAATAGAAATAAATTAAAAAAAATTAAAATAAAAAGAAGGAAAATTCAATTTTTACTAGAAATGGTTTATTATAAATTTAGAAAGGCTTTCTACATTATAGAAAAATCTAATATTTTAGTATAATAAGTCGGAAAAATACAGGTTTCTTTCTGCATTATGGAACCATGTTATAAAAGGGAGGGTTTTTAGTGTCAGATAATATCAAAGAGTACGAAGCAAAATACCCAATAAAAAGCTTAGATAAGGCATTAGAAATTATTGATATTTTAGCAAAAGACGTAAGAAATAGCGGCTTAGGGATAAGTGAAATTGATGAGAAATTAAAAATAGGTAAAAGTACCATCCACCGTATGCTGGATACTTTGATGGCGCATAACTATGTGGAAAAAAACACAGCAACAAACAAGTATTGCTTGGGTTGGCGTTTATTTGAGATTGGAAGTACTATTCCTAAACAAAGAAGCTTATATAATTTTGATATGAAAATACTTCATGATTTAAGTATTAAGTATGGGGAAACTGTAAATTTGGGTGTAAGGGACGGAAGGGATGTAATAACGGTCTATAAAGTTGAGTCAGAGACTACATTGAAGGCTAATATCAGCATTGGTGGACGGGAAGCATTACATGCAACTTCAATGGGTAAAGTATTAATTTCGGAGCTATCAAATGGAGAAATAATGGGAATATTGAGGGAGGAACAGCTGATAGCTTATACACCTAATACAATTACCTCAATTGAAAAACTTTTATCTGAACTAAAGAAAGTAAGAGAACAAGGTTATGCAATAGATGATGAGGAGCTTTGTATTGGTTTATCTTGTATAGCTATGCCCGTTAGAAATAATAAGGGACAAATTGTTAGTGCTGTCAGTGTAAGTGGACCCTCTATAAGAATCAATTTTAATAAAATATTAAATATTAAGGATGATCTAAAAATTGCCACCGGCAATATATCAAAATATTTAGGTTTTAGGGAGCTTAGTAACTCTGGATAAAATTTTTCTATTAATGTTCGCAATATTATAAATAGTGTCAAGAATATAAATATTATTGCTTTTGCAGCATTAGTTTTAGTACTTTATGGAGGTGATTCATGACTTGATATCCGGAAAATGGAATAATTAAATGAATTTTAACAAAAGGAGATGTTATAGCAATGGATGTTATTAAAAATGCTTTAGAAAAAATGGGTTATTCTGCAAAGGATGGTTATGAGATGCCTGATTCACTTTACAGATTTCCTGATGGAGCCCATTATCGTAATGAAGTAGCTGGTATTGAAAATGTTAAAGTTTTAGAGGCTATGATTGATGAATCTGAAAAAAGAAATGTTCCTATTCACCGCATTATAGCTACAGTAGGAGGAGCAACTGTTCTTACTAACAGTGAGCTTAAGGAATTAGCTCAAATTGCCGCGGAGAAAAAATATGAAGTAATAATGAATCCATATTGTAGTAGAGCTTGGGATGGCGGAAGACAATATGCTACTCCAGAAGGTTATGTATCGGGCATGCGTATTAGAGGCGCAGACAACTTTTATTATGTTTTAAAAGATATGGAACGTTGTATTGAAGCTGGTATTAGAGGTTTCCTGGTAACTGATGAAGGTATGCTTTCTGTAGTTTCCCAACTACGAGACAGTGGCGTTTTCCCAAAAGATATAATCTTTAAGGTTTCTGTTTTTGCTGGTCATGGCAGCCCTGCCGGAGCTAAGCTATTAAAATCTTTAGGAGCAAATACATTTAATCCTCTGGCTGACTTAACTTTACCTATGCTGGCTTCAATTCGTAAAGTAGTTGATATGCCTATGGATGTTTATACGACTTTAGTTGATTCTATGGGTGGCTTTAACCGGATGATTGAAGCGGCAGAAATAGCTAGAATTTGCGCACCTATATATTTAAAATTTGAACCTGGAAAATCTGAAGGGGATATTTATAAAACATGGGTTGAACCAGATTATCTGTGTTTCTTAGCTCGCGAAAAAGTCAGACAGGTTCAAACAACAATGGAGTGGGTTGAAAGATTTAATTCTACATTAAAATGTTCAGCAGTAGGACCAGCGGATTTAGCAATACCTAAAGCTTAATTGAGGAAGGGGGATTGACTTAACAGATTTCTAATTTTAAATTAATTTAAAAAGAGGAGGAAAAAAAATGTTTTCAAAAGGGATGAAAAGGTATTTCATACTTATGTTAATTGCTCTACTGGTAGTTGTATTTGCAGGTTGTGGTGGTACACCACCAAGTAGCGAGAAAAAAGAGGAAGCCCCTAAAGAACAGCCCCAAAAGATTAAGTTAGTTGCAGCCCACGTTCTGGCTCCTGCCCATCCATATCAAGCAGGTTTTGAAAAGCTAAATGAAATCGTAAAAGCTAAGACTAATGGCCAAATTGAAATTGAAATTCATCATAGTGCTTCTTTGGGTGAAGAAGAACAAATGATTGAATCTCTGCAAATGGGGACAATTGATATTTCAACTATTTCTGCAGCTCCATTAACAGCTTTTGTAAAAGAATATATGGCTTGTGATCTACCCTTTACTTTTGCTTCTCCAGAAGAAGCGTATAAGTTTTATGATGGAGAAATAGGTGATATTTTATTCCAGAAAACTGAACACCTTGGATTAATAGGTCTAGCATGGTGGGAAAATGGTTTTAGAAACTTTACAAATAATGTTCGTCCTCTTGCAAATCCCGCAGATATGAAGGGATTAAAAATTAGAACAATGAACAGTCCAGTACATATGGCTTCTGTAAAAGCACTCGGGGGCGACGCTGTTCCGGTACCTTTTGGCGAACTGTACAGTGCATTACAACAGGGTGTTGTTGATGGAGAAGAAAATCCAATTGCCAATATTCATTCTAGCCGTTTTTATGAAGTGCAAAAACATGTTTCATTATCAAGACATTTCTACGACCCATCCCCGCTATTTATTAGTAAGAAAACAATGGATAAGTTAACTCCTGAACAACAGACTATCCTTAAAGAAGCATCAATAGTTGCAAGAGACCATATGCGTAAGATTGCAAATGAACAAGAAGCTGGTTTAGTAGCCGATTTAGCGAAACAAGGTATGACAGTAACTACATTAACTCCTGAACAAATTAAGGCATTTCAAGACGCCACAAAGGATGTTTATAAAGACTTTGTAGATAAAATCGGTGCAGATTTCTTAAATAAATTTTATAAAGCAGCTGGGCGTTAAGATAAAAAGTACATAGAGCTTGTTGTATTTATACAACAAGCTCTATTACCCAAATTATTCTACATCGAGGAGGGATGGGTTTGAGTCAAGCTGTGCTTAATAATGAAACTGAAGGCGTAAAAGGAACTTCAAAAATACGTTATGTTTGGGCTAATTTAGAACTAAGTATATGTTTTGTGTCTATGGTCCTAGTAACTGTGATTACTTTTGCTCAGGTGGTTGGCAGATATGTATTTAGCCATTCATTTGGGTGGTCTGAAGAAGTAAGCCGGTTTTTAGTGGTTTGGATTACTTTTGGTGGTTCTGCCTATGCTTTTAGAAAAGGTGCACATATAGGTGTTACTGCACTAATCAATCGGGTACCAGCTAAGTTTAGATTTTATCTCTACTTATTTACAAGGTTTGTTACGATTTTCTTTTTTATAGTTTTACTCTATCACGGTTGGCTCCATACTCTACAACAAATTATTAATGGGCAGGTGGCACCAGCAACAAGATTGCCTATCGCAATTCCTTATTCTGCGGTCCCTATTGGTTCTGCGTTAGTAATTCTTCGTTTACTTGATCAAACAGTACGTGAAATTATCCTAGGCCGTGAACTGGAGGTTGAGGAAATATGAGTGTAGCTTTAGTACTATTTGGTTCACTAGTAGCGGGTCTAGCAATAGGTATACCTATTGCTGTAGCAATTGGTATGTCTGTTTTAATCTCCTTTCTTTTTGTAGATATGCCTTTGGCGGCTATGGCTCAAAGAATGTATGCTTCTGTAAACTCTTTTACCTTATTAGCTATTCCATTTTTTATGTTAGCTGGTTCTCTGATGGAAACTGGCGGAATGTCTCGGCGCTTAGTACGATTTGCTAATTCAATAGTAGGAACTTTAGCAGGCGGATTAGCCCATGTTCAGGTACTCGCTTCATGCTTTTTTGCTGCATTATCAGGTTCGTCTCCAGCTACAACAGCTGCTATTGGTTCTGCCTTAATTCCTGAAATGAAAAGGAAAGGTTATCCACCGGAATTCTCTGCGGCAGTGCAGTCTATATCCGGTACTATAGGAACCATTATTCCTCCAAGTATTCCAATGGTAGTCTATGGAGTTGTTGCAAATGAATCAATCGGAAAACTTTTTGCAGCTGGTTTTATTCCGGGTTTAATTTACGGCGGTTCTTTTATGGTCTTAATATATTTTATTTCTAAAAAACGCGGATACGTGAGTGCGGAAAAATTTTCTGGTAAAGAATGCTGGGTTTCCTTTAAAGAAGCTATCTGGGCATTATTAGTACCTATTATTATTTTGGGAGGTATATATTCAGGTATATTTACTCCTACTGAAGCTGGAGCAGTAGCTGCAGTTTATGGACTTTTTGCCGGGGTAGTTATTTATAAAGAATTAAATTTAAAAAACATTGCAGATGTTTTCGCTAAGTCCGCAACAAATACGGCTATGGTTTTATTAATAATTTCGGCATCATCAGCTTTTTCCTGGATAATGACTGTAAAAGGTGTTGCTTCATTAGTCGGCGGTTGGTTTGCAGCAATGTCCGGTGGCCCGGTTATTTTCCTTCTCTTAGCAATATTACTTTTGTTATTTATGGGTTGTTTCATGGAGACTATTGCCAGTGTTTTAATAGTTACACCGGTTTTGTTACCGGTTGCTAAATCCCTTGCGATTGACCCTATCCTTTTTGGGATTGTTGTTGTTATGACTCTTTCCTTAGGAATGTCTACTCCTCCCGTAGGGGAAAACCTGTATATTGCTGCAAGTATTGCTGGGATTTCCTTCGAGGACTTATTAAAAAATATTTGGCCATTTATAATTGCTGCAATTTTGGTAATTTTATTAATAACCTTTGTACCAGGAATTGCCTTATTCTTACCAAATCTATTCTACTAAGAGAATAGAAAAAAGAGGGTGATTAGATTGGAATTAGCTATAAAAGATTTAGTAGATATGTTAGGTAGCTCGAAAGTTTTAACAAAGAAAAGAGATTTGCTGGTTTATGGTTATGACTCAACACCTTTTAAAGGCAACCCTGTGGGTGTAGTTTTACCTGAAGCAACACAAGAAGTAAGTGACGTTGTAAAAATAGCACATAAATATGGGTTGCCAATCACACCCCGAGGTGCCGGCACTTCATTAAGTGGCGGTCCAATCGCTTCAGTTGGTGGAATAGTTTTGGCTTTAACACGAATGGATAAAGTTATAACAATTGATATTGAAAATAATAGAGCGGTAGTGCAACCAGGTATAACAAACCAAAACTTGCAAAAGGCATTAGAACCTTTTGGTTTTTGGTTTCCGCCAGACCCTGCTAGCTTATCAGTAGCAACTATAGGAGGAAATGTTGCTGAAAATGCCGGTGGACCCCATTGTCTAAAATATGGTGTAACCTCAAATCACGTTATTGCTTTAAAAATTGTACTGTCTAATGGTGAAGTTCTGGAAACAGGCATGTATAGTGAGGATGCATCTGGTTATGATTTGACAGGGTTTATAGTTGGAAGTGAGGGGACATTAGGTATTGTTACGGAAGTCACTGTTCGAATAAGTAGAAAGCCAGAAGCAACATCTACGGTTTTAGCTTTGTTTAATTCTGGCTGGGATGCAGCTACAACTGTATCAGAAGTAATAAGAAGCGGACTAAATCCGTCCGTTCTTGAAATGATTGAAGAGAGAATGCTTAAAGAGGTAAATGAAGTTTTTGAACTTGGTTATCCAGAAACAGTAAAAGCATTATTAATTATAGAGGTTGATGGTAGAAAAGAAGGGTTATCTTTTGAACTAGATAAGATAAAAGAAATATGCCACAAAAATAATGTGCAGGTTTTGCAGTCCGCAGAACAGGAAGAGGAGAGGGAAAAACTATGGCTTGCACGAAGAGGCGGAACTTCTGCCTTGGGTAGGCTTAAGCCAGATTCAGCAGAAAATGATGTTGTAGTTCCCAGAAGTAAACTTCCTCATATGGTAGATAAAATAAAGGAAATAAGTCAAGGAAATGGAGTAATAATGGGCGCAGTTATCCATGCTGGTGACGGAAATTGCCATCCTCAGGTACCCTTTGATGCAAGGCTTCCAGCCGAACAGGAAGCTGCAGAACACGCTCTATGGGAAGTATTTGAAGCAGCTGTTCAATTAGGTGGTACTATAAGCGGTGAACATGGGGTCGGATTAGAAAAAATTAGAGGCATGAATTTAGTCTTTTCACAAGATGAAATGCTACTTATGCGTAAGCTAAAGTTGTTATTTGACCCAAATGAAATTCTTAATCCTGATAAGATCTTTCCGAAAATAGTTATTGAGAAAGCAAGGGAGGAGATGTTGTAATGTCTTTATTATGCAAAGAGTCCAAGGAGCAACTCCTCCCTAATACCTGCGAGTATAGAATAAATGGGGATTTTGAATTAGATGGAATAAAACCACAGCTTATTCTTAAGCCTAGTTGTGACAAAGAAACTGCCGATGTATTAGCTTTGGCTTCAGCAAATAATAAGTCTTTAGCTGTAAGGGGTGGGGGCACGAAGATCAGTTATGGGTCACCTTTTGAAAATATCGATTGGATATTAAGTACTCAATCATTAGCGGGCGATCCGATAATTCATACAGATGATTTAATAGCGGTGGTAAAAGCAGGAACTACATTGGCTGAGTTACAAAATCAATTACACAAAAAAGGGCTATTTTTACCATTTGACTGCGAGCTTAATAAAGCTACAGTTGGCGGGGTATTAGCCTTTGGCAGCGGTAGTTCACACCGTTTATCCTATGGCATGATTCGTGATTCAATATTAGGTTTAAAGGTAGCTTTAACCGATGGTAAAATTTATCGGTTTGGAGGGCAAACAGTAAAAAATGTTGCAGGCTATGATGTGTCTAAATTATTTATTGGTTCAAAGGGAACTCTGGGAGTAATTACTGAGGCCTATTTGAGAATATATGCATTACCGCCTTCATCAAGGGTAATTCTATTTTCTGTTAAGAGTGCTGATGAACTACCTGAAATAATTAATGAAATTTCCAATATGGAGCCAACTGTCTTTGAAATATTTGATTATTCTTTAGCAAAACAGTTATTTGGATTAAATGATAGTGATGAACAAAGTTTTAATCTTTTAGTCAAATATTCAGGGCCTAATCCTACTGTTGATAAAAAAACAGCACAAACCTTAGGATTAATAGAAGAACATGGTTATAATTTACTCAAAGTTTTCGAAAAGGAAGATGAAAGTAATTTATGGAAGAAACGCATACGTTTTTTTGAAAGAGATTCTGTACTTATTAATAAAGACGATATCATAGGGGAAGATGTTGGGCTAAAGATGTCTTTACCCCCTGTGAATTTGTATGGGTTGCTAAAATCACTGCTAGGGATATCGGAAAAACAAGGAATAAAAATGCATAATCTATATATACCAACTTTGGGAATTATTCATAGTAGATTAGAATTTTGCAATCTAGAGGTATTAAATGATATTACGAAAATTGTGAATAGCATGAATGGATTTATCATTATTGAAAATGGGACTGTTACAACTAGAAGGCTTTATTGTTCGCTAACTTGGAAAAATATGGATTTAAAATTAAAAAGGTTTTTTGATCCCACAATGGTTTTAAATCCAGGAAAACAACCTTGAGTATGGGAGGTGAAATTTAGTGTTCCCAAACATAATTCGTATTAGGCAAAAAGCATCTGCTACTGCAATTGAAAATGTTAGTCGATATATCGAAGAAAATTTAGAAAAAACCTCATTTAATTTTTCTGATTTTGAAGGAAAAAAGGTAGGAATTACGGCAGGAAGCAGAGGTATCAGTAACTATTCTAAAATTTTAAAAACCATTGTAGATAAAGTTAAGGATGCTAAAGGTTATCCAATTATAATACCCTCAATGGGTTCACACGGTGGTGGAACCATAGAAGGCCAATTGGAGGTCTTAGCCAGCTTAGGAATAACTGAAAATACTGTAGGTGCGCCTATAGCTAAGAATATTCATGTTGAGCGAATCGGGCAAACTCCAGGTGGAATTCCTGTTTATTGTAATGTTGAAGCAATAAAAGTAGATAAACTAATAGTGCTAAATAGAGTAAAACCTCATACGGATTTTGAAGGACAGATCGAAAGTGGAATATGCAAGATGTTTGCTATTGGTTTAGGGAGTGTAGAAGGTTGCGTAAACATTCATTCCCATGCTTTGGTTAACGGCTATGAAGAAATAATTACAGGTGCAGCCGAGTTAATGATAAAGCAATTACCTGTGGCTTTTGCTGTAGCAGTTTTGGAGAATTGGAAAGGTGAAACTGCAGATGTTAAGATTTTACTACCTTGTGAGATTATTGAAAAGGAAAAGGAAGTTTTAAAAGAAGTGAAGTCATCTATGATAAAGCTTCCATTTAAGGCAATAGATGTTCTTGTAATCGGCGAAATAGGAAAGAACATTTCTGGTACGGGGATGGATACTAAAGTAGTTGGGCGGATTATGGTTAAGGGACAAAAGGAGCCTGATTACCCGAAGATAGGTCGTATTGTTGTATTAAATCTTACTACTGAATCCCATGGTAATGCTATTGGGATAGGTTTAGCTGACATTACCACTGAAAAGGTATTTAATTCAATAGATATAAGGTCAACCTCGTTAAATAGTATTTCTTCCATGTCACCTGAACAGGGACGTTTACCGTGTATTCTAGCTAGTGATAAAGAAGCGATCCATTCAGCCTTATTAACTTTAGGTGCAGTAGACGCACATAAAGTCCGTTTGGTATATATTCAAAATACCCTGAATTTAGAGAATTTTGCAGTTTCAAAGGCTTTAGTAGATGAAGTACAAAAAAATGAAAAATTAGAAGTGATGGGTACGTTAGAAGAAATGCGATTTGAACACGATGGTACCTTAGTTAATTTTCGGGGAGATAATTATGCAAAACATTGATTATGGGATTTGTCTTAATCTAAACGACAATGTTGCTACCGTTTTAGGAAAAGTAGAATGTGGAAAAATCATATTTATCAAGGGACCAAATAATGAAAATCTAGGAGAAGTAACAGCCACTGATGAAATTGAAATTGGACATAAGGTAGCAATAGAGGTAATACCTGCTAACTCTAGGATTATTAAGTATGGTCAAGTAATAGGCAATTCAAAGGAACATATAGCTAAGGGTATGTGGGTGCATATACATAATCTAGAAAGCCTCCGGGGAAGAGGGGACAAAAATTGAGAAATACAAATCAGTTATTAGGGATTAAGCGGGAGGACGGATCCATTGGTATTCGTAATCATCTCGTAATTATATCAACGGTTGCTTGTGCAAATTTTGTAGCCGAATCAATAGCAGCAAGAGTCCCCGCGGCAGTAGCATGTACACATCCATATGGTTGTGATCAAATAGGGGAAGATTTAACACTTACTTTAAGAGTTTTAAAGAATATTGGACGACATCCTAATGTAGGAGCTGTTTTGGTAGTTGGACTAGGATGTGAAGAAATTATACCTGAGGAATTAGCCCAAAAAATTATGGATACAGGTAAACCAGTTGAAACATTAATAATTCAGAACGAAGGTGGCACAACTCTTTCAATAAGAAAAGGTGTTGAAAAATGTTCTAAACTTAAAGAGTTTATGCAAATAACTAAAACTTTGTTCGAATTAGAGGATTTAGTAATCGGTTTAGAATGTGGGGGATCTGATTATACATCTGGAATCGCAGCCAATCCTGCTTTAGGTCTAGTGACGGAGCAACTGGTTTCGCAAGGGGCTAAAGTGGTCTTTGGTGAAACAACTGAAATATTAGGTGCTGAACATATTCTGGCGCAAAAAGCAGCATCCAATAAAATCAAAGATTTTATTACCAGTAAAGTTTGTGCAGTAGAAGATGCTGCTCGAAAAATGAGAGTAGATATAAGAGGTGCTCAACCTTCACCTGGAAATATTAAAGGTGGTTTGAGCAGTATAGAAGAGAAGTCGCTAGGGGCAATATCTAAAACAGGAGACTGTGCAATTGTCGATATGCTTGAATATGCAGAACCTATAAGAATACCGGGATTGTCATTTATGGATACACCAGGTAATGATTTAGCTTGTACATGTGGGTTAGTGGCTGGGGGAGCTCATATGGTTTTGTTTACAACAGGGCGGGGAACTCCTATGGGCTTTGCAATAGCTCCAGTTATAAAAATTACTGCTAACAGCAGGGCTGCTAATCTAATGGCTGAAAATATTGATGTTGATCTCTCCGATATCTTACTTGGAACGAAAAGTATAAAAGACGGTGCAGATGGAGTAGTTAAGAAAATTGTAGATGTTGCTAAAGGAGAACTGGTTGCAGCTGAAATTTTGGGACATCGCGAGTTTGGATTTCATAGAATAGGGCCTACTCTTTAGAGGTTGAATGTGGGGGATGAAGAATGTATAAAAGCCAGGTCAGTAGAAAGGAAGGACCGGAGGTAGATCCTTTATGGTTAGGAAGTGGCTGGACTCCTGAGGATCTCACAAAACCTCAAATTCTTTTAGAAAGTACATACGGTGACAGCCATCCAGGAAGCAGACATTTAAAACAATTAGTTGATGAAGCAAAAATTAGTGTCTACAAAAATAGTGGTAAACCCTCTGTTTATACTGTTACTGACATTTGTGATGGGGTTTCTACGGGACACGATGGCATGAATTATTCCTTAGCTTCGAGGGATATAATTGCTGCAATGGTTGAAATTCATGCGTCTTCTGTTCCCTTTGACGCTATCATAACTTTTTCATCCTGTGACAAATCAGTTCCAGCTCACTTAATGGCATTAGCCCATTTGAACATCCCGGGTATACATTTTTGTGGTGGTTCGATGATGCCGGGGCCTGATTTTATATCTGCAGAAATTTGTTATGAAACAAATGATTTGGTGAGACAAGGAAAGATGGAAGAGAAAGAGCAATTATATTATCAATTAAATTCATGTCCAACCTCCGGGGCATGTCAGTATATGGGTACTGCAAGCACTATGCAGGTTATTTCGGAAGCACTAGGCCTTTCCCTACCTGGAAATGCTCTAATACCAGCAAATCTTAATATCATAAATCAATATGCACATCAAGCAGGTAAAGCGGTGCTTGATTTGTTAGAAAAGAAAATCGTGCCTGCAAAAATCTTAAGTAAAAAAGCATTTGAAAATGCACTAATGATTCATGCAGCTATTGCAGGCTCTACTAATGCTTTATTACACCTACCGGCAGTTGCCAAACAGGTAGGCATTAATATTACCCTTGAAGATTTTGATTATATACATAGGAAAATTCCCGTACTAGCAGGACTTAAAACATCTGGGCCGTGGCCAACGCAGCTATTTTGGTTTGCAGGTGGTGTACCTAGGGTAATGTTAGTTTTGAAAGAATATCTTAATCTTGATGTTTTAACAGTAACCGGGAAAACTGTTGGTGAGAATCTTGATTCTTTAGAGAATAGTGGTTTCTTTAAAAGAGGGGCTGCTTACCTAAAAAATTATGGTTTAAAACAAAGTGATATAATTATGGCCGTTGACAAGCCGTATAATGCAGGCGGTGGAATTGCCGTGTTAAAAGGTAATTTAGCACCAGAAGGTTCTGTAGTAAAACATTCAGCTGTTGCTTCTGATATGCACTATCATGTTGGGGCAGCAAAACCTTTTAATTCTGAGGAAGAGGCAATTGATGCGATTTTTAAAGACCGGATAAAACCGGGAGATGTAATAATAGTCCGTTATGAAGGTCCAAAGGGTGCGGGAATGCCAGAGATGTTAAAAACTACAGAAGCAATTTACACAAGACCCGAACTTTATTCCACTACCGCATTAGTGACCGATGGTCGTTTTTCTGGAGCAACTCGTGGACCGGCTATTGGCCACGTTTCACCAGAAGCTGCCTTGGGTGGGCCGATAGCTCTAGTGGAGGAAGAAGATCTTATTTTACTTGATATTCCTAATCGAATTTTAAAGATAATAGGGTGTAATGGTATAGAGCTACTACCCGAAGAAATTGAATCAATTCTAAAGGAACGAAAACAGTTATGGAGTAGGCCAATGAGAAGTGAAAAACGTGGAGTGTTAGGATTATTCACTAAGAATGCCGGTCCAACAGAAAGTGGCGCATCTATACTATAAAGTTATTGGATAAAGGGGTGATATAATGGCGGAAATACTTGAGGAATTATCAGAGGTTATTAAAGGATGCAGTCGCTGTGGTTTTTGCATGGTAGAATGTCCTGCATATGGCGCGACAAAAATTGAATGGGATGTTGCGCGGGGAAGAATAAGACTTGCTAATGAACTGTTGAATGGTAATATGGCTTTTGATGGTGAATTAGATGACCCGGTAGATACTTGTTTAATGTGTCGTAGCTGTTACGATAATTGTTCTTCTAAAATAGATACACCCAAAGCTGTTCAGTTAATTAGAACACTGCGCTACAAATCCGGAAAAATGAAGCTTCCTTATCGCATGGTTTTTGAAAGGGTTTTACCCAATAAAGGGCTGATGTCCTTAGGTACACGATTAATGAGTAGTGCCCAAGGAATTGGACTAGATAAGCTCATGAATTCAAAAATTATAGTTCGATTATTTCCTGAAGCAGAAGCAATTGCCGATGTAGTGCCTAAGTTACCCAAAAAGAGAGCTAGAAAGGTATTGCCTCATATTATTAAGCCAGATGGACCGGCAAAAGGAAAAGTAATCTATTTTTTGGGATGTGCCGTTGATTTTGCCTATCCTGATGTTGCTCAGGCGACTGTGCAATTATTAGCTGCACAGGGTATTGAGGTTCATGTACCGGAAGTATCCTGTTGTGGTTTGCCGGCTTATACTTATGGGCATGTAAAGGCTGCACAAGACATGGCAAAACTAAATTTGGAAAAGTTAAAAATAGATGAATTTGATGCTGTAATCAGTGATTGTTCAACTTGTGCATCTTTTTTAAAAGAATATACAGATTTTATAAAAGATGAAAATATAAAAGAACAAGCCCATGTTTTAGCGGAGAAGGTTTATGATGTCTCGGAGTATTTGGCAAAGATTGAATTGCAAGGCCCTAGAAAAGTTCTAAATAAAACAGTTACATACCATCAGTCCTGTCATTTAGGACGGTATTTAGGAAAAACAAAGGAAATTGAGAATATTTTAGATAAATTACCAGGTATTACTTTTATAAAGGCGGATAATCAAAATGAATGCTGTGGTGGAGCGGGCAGCTATTGCATTACTCAACAGAAACGCTCTCAAAAAATTTTAGATAAAAAGGTAGAAGGAATAAGTAAAACAAAAGCAGATTATTTGATAACTAGTTGTCCGGCTTGTATGTTACAGCTTAATTCTGGTTTGAAAAAATCTGAAACAAATACACAGGTATTACATTTAACAGAGTTACTAAAAGAGATTTATTTATCCGATATGAAAAAATGATTATAACGACAACTCCACCCCCCTTTTTTTATACAGGTTACCAAATTCCTTGGTAACCTGTAATTTTTTTATTAATACCATCCAATTGTTCCCATGCGCCAATTAATAACCATTTTCAATAGTACAAAAGTACTATTTTGTTTGTTTAAGACTAATATGCCGGTCAATAGAGCGATAAAGTTAGTAACAATGGATAGTTGAGTAAACTAATAGGAATAGTTAGAATGAAGTAGATGATAACAATTATCAATTAATCACTATATCTAGGAGGCAGAAATTATGAAGAAAAGAAGTATGAAAAGTATTGGTCTTAGTTTCCTGTTAGTTTTCTCTCTATTGTTTGCGGCGGGCTGTGCCGGATCGGAAAAAGAAACGAAAGCAGCTAATGAAGTAGCTTTAGCTACAACAAAACAAGCTGTAAATCTCTATACGGACAGGCACTATGATACTGATGAACAATTATTCCAGTTATTTACTAAGGAAACAGGTATTCAGGTAAATGTTGTTAAAGGAAATTCTGATGAGCTAATAGAGAGATTAGCTAGAGAGGGTAAAGATACAGAAGCTGACCTTTTGATGACAGCTGATGCAGGAAGGCTACATAGAGCCAAAGAACAGGGCTTACTGCAGTCTGTAACAAGTGATGTACTAGTGCAAAATATTCCGGAAAATTTAAGGGATAAGGATAATAAATGGTTTGGCTTAACTGTACGGGCCAGAGTAATTGTGTACTCGAAAGATAGAGTAAATCCAGCGGACTTATCTACTTACGAAGATTTAACAAGTGCTAAATGGCAGGGGAAAATCTTAACCAGGACATCATCAAATATCTATAATCAGTCTCTCTTAGCTTCATTTATTGCTATTCATGGTGAAGAAAAGGCAAAAGAATGGGCTAAGGGGATAGTCACCAATTTGGCCAGAGAGCCTAAAGGTAATGACCGGGATCAGGCTACAGCGGTTGTGGCAGGAGAAGGTGATTTAGCAATCATGAATACTTATTACCTAGGGAAGATGTTAGAATCTTCTAATCCGGAAGAAGTAAAGGTAGCCCAAAATGTAGGAGTGTTTTTCCCAGACAGGGATGGAGCTGGGACCCATATAAATGTCAGCGGAATAGGTCTAACTAACTATAGTAAGAATAAAGAAGATGCTGTTAAGCTTATTGAGTTTTTATCAGATGCAATAGCACAACAACAGTTTGCACAAGCTAATTTTGAATATCCTGTGAATCCTAAGGTAGAGCCGTCTGAATTGTTAAAATCCTGGGGAGATTTTAAACCTCAAAAAATTAACTTATCCCAGCTAGGTGAATATAACAATAGGGCCGTAGAAATATTCAATGAGGTTGGTTGGAAATAATAAAGGGCCCATTAGGGCCCTTTCCATAACATAATTTGTTATAGTTTTTAACCAGTCACCAGTCACTAGTCACTAATCACTAGTAACTTAAACAGGCGTAGCCTGTTAAAGGAAGTGCAAAAATGATTAAAATAAATAAAGTCAAGCAAAATCTAAATGCCTGGTCAGTCTTAAGCTTTATTTTCATAATGTTAATAATTTTGCCAAACCTAAATATATTAGGAGGAATATTTTCTCCTGCCAATGAAAACTGGCAGCATATAAAAACATTTCTTCTCCAGGATTATATATTTAAGACCCTGAAGCTGGTAGTCTTTACTGGACTATTTACGATTATTTTAGGGACAAGCTTATCCTGGCTGATTTCTGCTTTTGATTTTCCTTTAAGGAATTTTTTTAAGTGGTCATTAGTTTTTTCTTTGGCTATACCGCCATATATAGCAGCATATACCTATAATGGATTATTAAATTATACCGGTATAATACAGACATTTTTGCGGGGTACCTTGCACCTTCAAATAAATCAAAAATATTTTGATATTATGTCAGAAAAAGGTGCAATATTTATTTTTACAATGTTTCTATTTCCCTATGTCTATACAATTACTCAAGCTTTTTTAGAAAAACAATCAGCGGCATTGATTGAAAATGCCAGAATTTTAGGCAGAAGTCCCCTGGAAATTTTCTTCTATATAATAATACCAATTTCTAGGGCAGCAATTGTTGGTGGGACAAGCTTAGTAATTTTAGAGGTTTTAAATGACTATGGTGTAGTTAAATATTTTGGGATAACTACTTTTAGCACGGCTATCTTTCAAACCTGGTTTGCCTTTGGGGATATAAATTCAGCAATCCGGCTCTCCGCCGTTTTATTACTTATTGTTTTTGTGATTTTATTTTTGGAGAAAATTTTGCGGGGCAGAAAAAGATTCAGCTTTACAACCACCAAGAGTAGACCTATTACTCGGCAAAAGTTGGTAGGTATTAAAGGAATGGTAGCATTTAGTTATTGCCTAACAATTTTTAGCCTTGGGTTCTTAATCCCTACCCTGCAGTTATTATATTGGAGCTTGCTAACATATCAAAAAATACTAAATGGAAAATTTTTAAGTTTATTGGTTAATACCGTTTTTGTTTCATTGCTCGCAGCTGGTCTAATTGTCATAATAGCTGTGGTAATTGCCAACTACTGCCGGATTAGCAGCGGCCTAGCTGCAAAGATCTACTCTAAAGTTACTACCTTAGGTTACTCCATACCAGGAGCTGTAATCGCCATTGCTGTTATAGTGTTCTTTATAAACTTAGATCATAGATTATACTGGTTTTATAAATTTCTAAATCCAGAGACAGGAAAGCTAATTTTAAGTTCCAGTCTGGTGATGCTAATTTTTGCCTATGTTATAAGATTTTTAGCCATAGGCTTTAATTCTATAGAATCTGGCTTTGAGAAAAATGGAGTAAGTTTTTTCGAGGCATCCCGTACCTTAGGTATGAATATTACAGAAACCTTTTGGAAAGTAGATTTACCTATGATTAGGCCTGCTGTTATCAGCGGTTTTCTTTTGGTTTTTGTCGATATTTTAAAGGAATTACCCCTAACTTTAATCCTCAGGCCTTTTAATTTTGATACATTAGCCACTAAGGCTTTTGAGTATGCCAATGATGAGATGATTCACGAAGCCAGCATTGCTTCACTTTTTATCATAGCCGTAAGTATTATCGCAATATATTTCTTCTATAAAACAGGGGATAAGGAGGCAGAATAATGTTTGTAAAAATTAAGGGGCTAAACTTTCGATACAAAAATGCTCAGGAAGAAACAATCAATGATTTTCATCTGCGGATTAATAAAGGTGAGATAGTCTCAATTCTAGGACAAAGCGGCAGCGGAAAAAGTACAGTCTTAAGACTTCTTGCAGGGCTAGAAATTCCTAGTAGCGGGGTGATAATTATAGATAATCTTGTTATTGTTGACGATAATAACTTTGTTTTACCGGAAAAAAGAGGAGTTGGCATGGTATTTCAGGATTATGCTTTATTTCCTCATATGACTGTAGAAGAAAACATTATGTTTGGATTGAAAAAAATAGATAGGAAAGCGAAAAAGATAAGGGTCGAGGAAGTATTAGCATTGGTCAATCTAAAGGAGTTCTCCAAGCGGTATCCTTATGAATTAAGTGGTGGGCAGCAGCAGCGGGTAGCTTTAGCTCGTGCCTTAGCACCCCAACCTTTTTTATTACTTTTGGATGAACCTTTTAGTAATTTAGATAAAGATTTGCAGTTGAAGATAAGAGAAGAATTAAAAGGGATACTGAAAGCCACAGGAATAACAGCTATTTTCGTTACCCATGACCAAGAAGATGCTAAAGCTCTAGCCGACCGTATAGTTATTTTGGAAGACGGAAAAATCCTTCGGGAGGGGAAACCCCAAGAAATATTGGAATAAGGGTAGTAATTGGTTCTATACAGTGTGATAAATTTAGTATAACAACTATTAATAAGTTATAATGAACATTAGATAGGAAAAATTACATTTTTTTTATAATTGTTATTATAGGCAGTCATAAGAATGTACTACATAAATAAGTTTTGATAATAAATTTAATTTACCAAGAAAATACTTAATTCAGCATAAGTCGCAAAAGGAGCCTACGATGAAAAAAATAAGCGGGGCTAAGATTATAGTATTCACTTTTACATTTTTAATAATAATTGGAACCATTTTATTTTCTCTCCCTATTTCCACGGCAGACGGAACTAGAGCACCATTTTTAACAGCTATTTTTACAGCTACTTCTGCTGTTTGTGTGACAGGATTAGTAGTAGTAGATACGGCAACTTATTGGTCAACATTTGGACAAGTTATAATTATGATATTAATCCAATTAGGCGGCTTAGGTTTAATGACGTTTGCTACTTTATTTGCTTTATTCTTAGGAAAAAGAATTGGTTTACAGGAAAGGTTAGTTTTGCAGGAATCCTTAAATCAAATAAAACTTCAAGGAATAGTTAAGCTGATTTATGTCATTATTTTAGTAACTGTAATTGCTGAAGGAATTGGAGCAATTTTATTAGCTTATAAATGGTCAGAGCTAATTGGCTGGAAACAGTCATTATATTATGGCGTATTTCATTCTATTTCTGCATTTAATAATGCTGGCTTTGACCTCTTTGGGACTCTTACAGGAGAGTTTTCAGGACTGACAAGCTTTCAAACTGACCCAATTATCCCTTTACTAATTGCCAGTCTTTTTATTCTAGGGGGATTGGGATTTATAGTGATTTTGGAAATAATTGAAAAGAAAAGTTTATTCAAGTTATCACTTCACTCAAAAATCGTGTTATCAGTTACTGGCTTACTAATTGTTATTGGTACTTTAGGGATATATTTACTTGAATACAGTAATCCTGAAACTATGGAAGGTTTATCTCAATGGGAAAGGTTTTTAACTGCCTTCTTTCAAGGAGTCACACCTAGAACAGCAGGCTTTAGTACAGTAGACATTAGTTCATTAACCGTAGCCACACAATTTTTAATTATTCTATTAATGTTTATAGGTGCTTCTCCAGGTTCTACAGGAGGTGGAGTTAAGACTACCACTTTTGCTGGAGTAATAATAGCGATTAAAAGTGCTTTGCTGGGGAAAAAAGATGTTGAGATTTTCAAAAAAAGAATTCCACAGGTAATAGTAGGTAAAATGTTAGCAGTTGTAGGACTAGCGCTAACCTGGGTGTTTTTTGCCACAATGATATTAATAATAACTGAAAAAGCAGATTTCTTTATTACTTTATTTGAAGTTGTCTCTGCATTAGGAACGGTTGGGCTTTCCATTGGTTTAACTCCTGAATTATCTCCGGTAGGAAGAGTAGTAATAATGATTACAATGTTTTTAGGTAGAATAGGTCCATTAACAGTAGCTATTGCTATTACAGAAAGAGCTAGAAAGCCACATAACATCAAATATCCTGAAGAAAAGATCATAGTAGGTTAGGGGTGATTATATTGAAGAAAAAGCAATTTATCGTTATTGGCCTTGGACGATTTGGACGGAGTGTCGCCATTACTTTATCAAAGCTGGGACATGACGTATTAGCTGTGGATATTGACGAATCCAAAGTTCAAGAAATAAGTGAAGAAGTGACTCATGCTGTTCAAATAGATGCAATGAATGAAAAAATCCTTTTAGAAGTAGGAGCAAAAAACTTTGATATTGGTATTGTAGCAATTGGAGAAGATATTCAAGCAAATATTTTTGTATCTATTACTTTGAAACAACTAGGCATAAATTATGTGATTGCAAAAGCACAAAATGAAAAACATGCTAATATATTAAAGAAAATCGGTGTTGATAAGGTAGTGCTTCCTGAGCATGATATGGGTGTAAGATTAGCTTATAACTTAACATCTACTAGTATTCTTGATGTTATAGAGCTATCTCCGGAATACAATGTTGTGGAGATTAAAGCCCCAGATTTATGGCATAATAAAAATTTAATAGAATTGAATCTACGAGCAAAATTTAAAATTAATATTCTAGCTATTAAGTCAGAACTTGGAAAAATTAACATTAGTCCTGCTGGTCAGGACATAATCAAACTTAATGATATATTAATAGCAGTTGGGGAAAAAGAAGATTTAGATAAAATGATTAATCATTTTATCTAAAATACATGTTTTTATGTAAGGAATGCGTCATAAATTCCTGATATACCTCTATACGTTTATCCAAACTATCGTTAATACAACTAATCTACACGATATGAGTAAAATAACCAACTATTGGTAGGTAATGTTGTTTATACTAAGTTATAATTAAAATGTATCCCAAAAGTTACATATTGAGAGGTTTAGTTTTATGAAGCAATCCATAAAAGAGCGGGGAAAGCTTACAATATTTTTAGGAGCTGCACATGGTGTAGGTAAAACTTATGCCATGTTAGAAGCAGGCCATGAAAAAATGAAACAAGGTATTGATGTAGTAATAGCTTGCCTTGAGTCTCCCGAGGGTTTAGATGAGTTTCTCCGGGCTAAGAAAATTCCATCTATTCAAAATGTAAATGGCAAGGAATATAAAGAATTAAATATTTACGGAGTAATAGAGAGAAAACCCCATTTAGTTTTAGTAGATAATTTATCACATCTTAATGAACCAGGGTCATGTCATAGATATAGATATCAGGATGTTAATGAGTTATTGGAACAAGGTATAGACATTTTTACAACACTTAATATTCAAAATGTGGAAAGCTTGAATGATATTGTTGCAAAAATTACTGAATACAGAGTAATAGACAAAGTCCCCGATAAATTCATCGAGTCAGCAGACCAAATAAAGCTTATAGATATTTCTTCCGAAGAGCTTATCCAAAGAATTAAAGATGGGGCAGTCCATATTCCATCCTTTACAAAGGAAGAAACAAATAAGTTTTTCCGTCCAGGTAATATCAATGCTTTAAGGGAATTGGCATTACGGTTTACTGCTCAAAGAGTAGACCGACAGCTGGACGAATATATGAAAAGTCACGAGATTGAAGGGCCTTGGCCCGCAAGTGAAAAAATTTTGGCATGTGTAAGTCCAAGTCCTTTCTCCTCACAGGTAATTAGGACAGCTAGGAGGATGGCAACAGGTTTAAAGGCGGAATGGATAGTAGCCTACATAGAAACTCCCCTCCGCTTTCCTAATAATAAAACGGATATAAACCAGCTTACAAGCAATCTAAGGTTAGCTGAAGAACTGGGAGCCGAAGTAATCAATCTAAAAAGTGATGATGTAGCAAATGAAATAATTAACCTTGCACATAAAAAGAACATAACCCAGATAGTAGTTGGAAAGCCTCTAAGTAATCCTTTAAAGAATTGGTGGAAAGGTTCTATTGTAGATAACATTATACTTGGGAGCAAAGGTGTAAGCGTTCATATAATACCTGGGCAAGTTATTAAAGAAGAAAATAGTCAAAAAAGACCCAGCTCGCTAAAAAAAGAAGATTACTTAAAATATCTTGGCACTTTACTACTCATTGGAGCCATTACAATAATAAATATGTTTCTAAACCCTATATTTGATTTAATAAATATTGCATTATTGTATTTATTGCCTGTTTTATTCAGCGCTACATATTGGGGGAGAGGACCATCCATTTTTGCCTCATTAATAGGAGTTCTTGCATTTGATGTCTTTTTTGTTCCCCCTGTCTTAAGTTTAACTGTAGATGATTTGCGTTATTTGTTAAGCTTTTTAATTTTTTTACTTGTAGCGATTATTACAAGCACAATGGCTATTAGGTTAAGTAATCAGGTTGAAATAGCAAGACAAAGAGAAACAAGAACGGCTGCGCTATATGCTTTAAGTAGAAAAATAGTAGCAGAGGATACACTTGATAAAATATTAAATACTGTTTGTAGAGTTGTGGCTGAAACATTTGCTGGAGAAGTATTTATATTAATGCCCGATAACAATAATGAAATGGTTATTAAAGGCGCAACAAATGCAGAAATAATATTCGATGAAAAAGAATTTGCAGCAGCTAGATGGGTTCTTGCCCATGGTCGTATAGCTGGTAAGTCTACAGATACCTTTGATAATATAAATAATCTTTATCTTCCATTAAAGTCAGAAGAAGAAATAGTTGGTATATTAGGTGTGAAATTTCATACTCCAGAACAAAGTATGTCTTCTGAGCAAAGTGAATTATTAGAGGCCTTTGCAAATTTGACTGCACTAGCTATTGTAAGAATGCAGCTAGCAAATGAGGCTGAGCAGGCAAGGTACTTGACTCAATCAGAAAGGTTGAGAACAGCATTGTTTAATTCAATTTCCCATGAACTACGTACCCCTCTAGCCTCAATAATTGGTGCAGTTACCAGCCTGCTTGATGAAGGTGAATTATTTAGTAAAAAAGATAAAAAATCTTTACTTTCGACAGTAAATGAAAGTGCCCAACGGATGAACAGACTGGTTGGAAATTTGCTCGATATGGCTAGATTAGAAAGTGGAATGATGAAATTAAAATGGGAGTGGTGTGACCTTCAAGAAATTATTGGTGTTGCAATTAGACGTTTGCAGGATTTCCTCCAAGATAGAAAATTAGTTATAGATTTGCCGAATAATTTACCATTAATAAAAGTAGATTTTACATTATTAGAGCAGGTATTAGTAAATCTACTAGATAATGCAATTAAATACTCCCCTCTGGAAAGTGAGATAAAAATATCTGTTACAATTGAAACGGAAAATATTAAAATTAACATAATTGATAAAGGTCCTGGGATAGCAGATGATGACCGTGAGAGAGTTTTTGATAAATTCTATAGGTTGTATTCACCTCAACATGTTACTGGGACAGGCCTTGGTCTCTCTATCTGTAAAGGAATTATAGAGGCGCATGGCGGAAGCATTTGGGTTGAGTCCTTTGATGGGAATGGAAGCCAATTTACTTTTACTTTACCGCTAGATGAGAGCTCCCCGGAAATTATTTTTTCTTCGGAAGAGGTAGGTGAAAGAGATGGGTGAAAGTAAAAATGCCCGTGTCTTAATTATTGATGATGAAGTACAAATAAGGAAAATGTTAAAGGTAGCACTAACTGCCCACGGATATGAAATAACCGAAGCGGAAACAGGCCAGGAAGGACTTAATCAGGGAGCATTATTCCATCCAGATCTAGTTATTCTGGATATTGGTTTACCAGATTTAGATGGCTTTGAGGTTATCAATAGACTTAGGGAATGGTCGCAAGTACCTATTATCATATTATCTGTGCAAGACCAGGAAACTGATAAGATTAAGGCATTAGATGCAGGAGCAGATGATTATGTCACAAAACCATTTAGTATGGGAGAACTGCTGGCGAGAATGCGAGTAGCTCTACGGCATATTGCTAAGACCGAAGACGAACCCGTATTAATATTTGGCGGTTTAACAATTGATTTAGCTCATCGCCAAGTAATGGTTAATGACCAGGAAGTAAAGCTTACTCCCACAGAATATGATATCCTTAAACAGTTAGCATTACATGCTGGTCGGGTATTAACACATCGGCAGCTATTAAGAACTATATGGGGAATAGATTATCAAGATGAGAGCCATTATTTACGAGTTTATATTGGACAATTAAGAAGGAAGCTTGAGCCAGACCCTACTAGACCTAAATACATTATTACTGAACCAGGAGTTGGTTACAGATTAATGACCTAAATAAAGATTACCCGGGAATGCCCCGGGTAATCTTTATATTTTTTTTACACTTATTGATGATATTTTTATAAAAAATTGACCGGAAATGGGGGTAATATATAAGTAAACATAATACGCTTAGTTCCCTCTTCAACTCGAATCCATTAGCTAACCTCGTCTGCGGTGGAAGAGATACTAGCATATCTTAGGTTATAAGGTATGTGTTTGAATTATTTGTTTTTTTCTCTCCCAGGCTTCCAGCCTGGGTTTAATATTAATATCAAGAGGAGAGAGAATAGCCATGAATAGTGAAATCATTATTAAAACTTTAAAAATACATGCTGAAACAGCAAAGTCTTTAAAATCTCTATCGAGGCACAATATAAACTTCCAGTTATGGCTAGATAGAACTACTGATACAATTGAAAATGCTTTTGGCTTAGATTCGGAGTTCACTAAGAAGTTTAAAGGGGTGCAGTTTCATGTTCCAAATAAAAGCTATACGGGGAAAGCGCCATTTGATTACGATGAAGCACGGGATGCATACTTAAAGGGTCTCAATAAAGCAATTAATATAATTTTAGAGTGCATTAATTATCTGGATGATAATTTGGAAATAAAAGTTGCTAACAACAGCCATATAAGGTGCGAGGCAGGAAAAGAGCATATTGATTTTAATATACATCTATCTCTAAGTGATATTGATGAGTACCTTGATAAGTCAAAAATCAATGAATGTGAGAAAGGTTTAGTAAAAAAAGAGCTGCAAGAAATTTATGCATTTCTTGGTTCCGGGGAAGTTGATAAAAATAAAGTGGAACTATATAAAAACAAGCTAGCTAATATCCTTAATCAATTAACTATACAAACTGGTATTTTAATATGCCTTTTTCAAGTTATAGACATAATTGATAAGTTTACCTATTAAGGTGACTCTAAAATGAACCAAATAATTCTTAATAAAAAGACACCGCCGGATAGATATAAGGAAAAAAGAAGTTTTTTAACTCCTGCACGGGTTTTAGTAATTGGTTTTCTAGTGATAAGCCTAGTGGGGACTTTATTACTAATGTTATCGACATCCACAATTACCGGAAACGGATTATCCTTTATAGACGCATTATTCACTTCAACTTCGGCTCTATGTGTAACTGGTCTAGTAGTTGTTGATACGGGAACTACCTTTACTTTATTCGGACAAATAGTAATTCTCTTGTTAATTCAAATTGGTGGTTTGGGCTTTATGACCTTTGCTACTCTTTTTTCTATCCTACTGGGTAAAAAAATCACCCTTAAAGAACGTTTATTATTACAGGAAGCGCTTAATCAAGTTACCCTTGAGGGTATTGTCCGATTAACTAAATATGTAATTTCTATTTCTTTTATTGTGGAGGCAATTGGAGCTCTGATACTTTCTATTAGATGGAGTTTTGATATGGGATGGAGTAAGGCTTTGTATTTTGGAATTTTCCATTCCGTTTCTGCTTTTAACAATGCGGGATTTGACTTATTTGGCAACTTTTCAAGTATAACCTCCTATCAAAAAGATTTGGTTACCAATAGTACAATGATGATCTTAATTATTTTAGGTGGTTTTGGCTTTGTAGTTTTGTCAGATTTCTATACTAACTATAATCGAAAAAAATCTCTTCATACAAAAATTGTAGTTCAAACATCATTATTATTTATTATGATAGGTGCTATCTTAATATTTTTATTAGAATTTAGTAACCCACAAACTCTAGGTGCTTTGGACACTGGAGGAAAAGCATTGACATCCATTTTCCAATCAGTAACACCTAGGACGGCTGGTTTTAATACAGTTGATATATCACAACTTAGAGATACAACCCAATTGCTTATAATTGTCTTAATGTTTATTGGGGCTTCTCCAGGTTCGACCGGAGGAGGGATTAAGACTACTACGATTCTTACAATAGCTCTTTCAGTAATAAATACATTTAAAGGATGCAACAATGTTACCTATAAAGAAAGAACGATTCCAAAAGATATTATTCATCGAGCAATAGCAATTACTTCTTTGGCGGTCTTATTAATTTTAATAACTACTTCAATATTAACAATTACTGAAAAAGCAGATTTTATGCCTTTGTTTTTTGAGAGTGTATCTGCTTTTGGAACAGTAGGGCTATCTATGGGAGTAACAACGCAACTATCTCAAATGGGTAAAATTGCGATTATTATTACCATGTTCTGTGGAAGGTTAGGACCGCTTACAGTTGCTTTTGCACTAGGCCAAAACTATAAGAAGAATTATCTAAGACAGATTAAATATCCAGATGAGAGAATAATTATTGGGTAATGGGGGGACATCTTATGCGAAAGCAATATGCTGTTATTGGACTAGGCAGGTTTGGCGAAAGTGTTGCTAAGACCCTTAGTTCATTAGGACATGATGTTTTAGGGATTGATACATCTGAATGCAAAGTTCAGGCAATAGTTAACGATATAACCCATGCTGTTCAAGCTGATGCAAGGGAAGAGGAAACATTACGGGCATTAGGAATAAGGAATTTTGATGTTGCTGTTGTTGCAATTGGTAATGACCTAGAATCAAACATTTTTATTACTGTAATGTTAAAGGAAATGGGTGTTAAATATGTTGTTACTAAAGCACAAAGCAATTTGCATGGAAAAGTATTAGACAAAATTGGTGCTGATAAGATTATATATCCTGAAAAAGATATGGGAGTGAGGCTGGCGCATAATCTTGTTACAAGCAATGTCATGGACTATATCGAATTATCACCAGAATATGGCGTAGTTGAAATAATTACACCTGCGAAATTTATAAATAAATCTTTAGGAGAGTTAAACTTACGTGCAAAATATGGAATAAGTGTTATGGCTATTAAGAAGAAAGGTGACTTAGTAATAGTTGCTCCTGGAGCGGAGGCAACAATAGAGGAAAATGATGTCTTAATAATAGTAAGTAGTAATGATGCTCTTGCTAAATTACCGGAGTGATTGTAGCTAGAATTGTTAAGTGGTTCAAATAATACAGCAACAAAACGGGACTATAATCCAACTAGTCCCGTTTTTAAGAAATTAATAATTTTCTGCTAACAGCTCATAGAAGGCTTGAGGATGGACACAGGCTGGACAAATTTCCGGTGCTTCTTTGCCAGCATGAACATAACCGCAGTTACGGCAGCGCCATTTTACTTCTCTATCTCTCTTAAATACTTGACCTTTTTGGATATTTTCTAATAATGCTCTATAACGTTTCTCATGCTCTTCTTCGACTTCTCCAGTTTCTCTAAAGAAATCAGCTATTTCATCAAAGCCCTCAGCTCTTGCTTCCTTTTCCATACGCTTGTACATATCAGTCCATTCAAAGTTTTCTCCACCAGCGGCTTCTTCTAAATTTTCCGCTGTTGTTCCGATGCCATTTAGAAATTTAAAGGCCCGTTTAGCATGTTCCTTCTCATTATCAGCTGTTTCCAAGAATATACCAGAAATTTGTTCATATCCTTCTTTTTTGGCAGTTGCAGCCCAATAGGTATATTTGTTGCGGGCTTGGGACTCTCCAGCAAAGGCTTCCCAGAGGTTCTTTTCAGTTTGTGTTCCTTTTAGATCCTTCATTTAATTTCCCCCTTTAAGTTGTTTTTTGTAAAGTTGTTCTTATATGGTTCTATATTTTTATTAGTATTCCTCTCAATTATTTTACCCTGATAGCATAAAGTTAAAACGATTTTTTGTGTAGCTAAAACAGTGATATAAATATATTTATAAAGTGAGAAATACTGACAAGGGGGGTATTTCTTATTTCTATTTCCGAGGATATTTGATAAATTAAGTATATGACATTTAGAAAATATCTTATAAATTGTGAGGTTTAGCTATGCTTTTAAAAAATATTAATAAACTAAAGGAAAATATGGCCAGGATAGTAATCGGAAAAGGAGAAGTTACCGAATTAATGTTGGTTGGTCTTTTGGCGGATGGACATATTCTTATCGAGGATGTCCCAGGTGTGGGCAAGACTTTAATGGCAAAAACCCTGGCTGCTTTATTGAATTGTCAATTTAAAAGAATCCAATTCACCCCTGATCTCACACCAACTGATATAACGGGATTTTTTATTTATGACCGGCGTACTAATGATTTTATTTTCCGTTCCGGTCCAGTACTTACTAATATTCTTCTTGCTGATGAAATTAACCGGACAGTTCCTAGGACTCAATCCAGTTTACTAGAAGCAATGGAGGAACGGCAGATTACAGTTGATGGACAAACCTTTTCATTACCAAAGCCTTTTTTGGTCTTAGCAACTCAAAATCCTATCGAACAAGAAGGTACTTTTCTGTTACCAGAGGCTCAGTTGGACCGCTTCCTTATAAAAATTAGTATTGGTTATCCTACAGCTGGTGAAGAGGAGGAAATCCTTTTAACCCATGGTAAAGAAAATCCTTTAGTCAATTTAGAACCAGTTCTGACTACCGAGGAAATTTTAACCTGGCAGGATATGGCACGTCAGGTGGAGGTGCATCCATCTATTCAAGAATATATTGTTGCCTTGGTTCGTGCTACCAGAAGCCATCAAAGGGTAACATTAGGGGCTAGTCCCAGAGCATCCTTAGCTCTATTTAAAGCAAGTCGGGCTTTAGCACTATTACGAGGGCGACAGTATGTAATCCCTGATGATGTTAAATACCTTGCCGAACCAGTCTTAACCCATCGCATAATATTAAAGCGTGAAGACCATTTGCGGGGATTTAATGCCAAGGAAATAATAGCAGAGGTTCTAAATACTGTTGCTGCTCCGGTAAAAGAAGGGGAAATTTAAAGTGAACAGCGGATCGTATTTACCATTTACCTCGATATTTGCCATTGGCTTTATTCGGGTTATTCTATTCATAATCTTAGTAATGCTTTTATATAATTCGATCTGGCTTCCAGCGGTTATAATCTTATTTTTACTTATAATAACCGAGAGTGCCTGGTGGTGGAGTAAGCTGGGACTAAAAAAACTAACTGTGACCAGGGAGCTTACTCCTAGAAGACTTTTTCCTGGTGAAAAGGCTAGCCTCCACATAAAAATTAACAATAATAAAATACTGCCTACCATTATCCAATATAAGCAAAAACTACCACAGGAATTAAGCCAAGACATTATTAAAACAATAGCTTTGAAGGGTTATATTTCTAAAAAGGAAACATGGGAGATACCAGGAACTAAAAGGGGTTATTACCCTCTACCAGAGCTAGAGATTAATTCTAAGGACGGGTTAGGGCTTTATTATTCTCGTTTTATTTTAGGGGAGTCTGAGGAGCTTTTTGTCTATCCTGAGATTGTACCTTTAGAGGGCTTAGGAATTAAAGCAGCAGATTTGATAGGAGAACGGGCAGATCGACGGCCAATTCTCCCTGACCCTTTGCGGGTGGCAGGATTACGTGATTATACACCCGAAATGCCAGCCCGGCTTATCCATTGGAAGGCCAGCATCAATAAAGATCATTTGTTAGCAAAGTTATTGGAGCCTTCAGCGGATTTAAAATTGATAGTAGCGGTGGATGCGGTCGAATTTTTCGCACAAGGAGATGAGATAGGGTTTGAAAAAGCCCTTTCAAAAGCTGCATCTTTGGCAGTTTTGGCAGACGAAAAAAGAGTTCCCTTTGGTTTAGTGGTAAATGCTTCCCAAAAGGGATTGCTTGGTGGAGTATCAATACCGGTAAACCAAGGCCCCAGTCAGACTACCTTAGTTCTAGAAAAATTGGCCCGATTGGAGTTTAATCCTCTAGTTGACCTAAAGGAAATGCTTCAAGCCGAAAGGAAAAGTATTACCTGGGGGACTACTCTAATAATAATTAGTAAATCGCCCTCCATTCCAGCACCGGCTGGGATAAGGCATACCGTATATTTGTAGGGGCGCGCAGTGCGCGTCTGTAGGAAGTGACTGGTGACTAGTGGCTAGTGACTAGTTGTATGGGCAATTTTTTGGGTTTCGTGCTCAGTGCTCGGTGACCGGTGCTCAGGGATTTAAGGTTAAGGGTGAGAAGATTTATCTAAAACAAAAGATTTCACTCCGTTAGATTAAGGTTTCACTCCATTTCATTTCGTTAGATTTTGCAGTTCAATCTAGCGAAGCGGAATCTAGCGAACGTAGGAGCGAAATCTTTAATCCTACTCTTAACCTCAACCTCAGCCTCAACCTTAACCTCAACGATTTGGAGGTGTTTCATGGGAGCAAGCAGGTTTCAATATGTACTATTAACTATAATGGCTGAAATTGGCTATCTTTTTCCTTTATATTATTTGATAGCTGTTGGCTTAAAAACACCTTCTGTGGCAATAATCCCAATTTGGACAGTAGTCATACTGGCTATCTTCTTGGCTTTTGTAAATCAAATACTGTATGGTAGAAAAATGCGGATTTTAACCAAAATTATAATTTATACACTATTAGGTGGCTCTATAGTCCTCTGGCTATTAAAGGGGCAACTACTTTTTTCCCTTGAAGAAGGCTTAATGATTTTATTACAAAAATGGAACACAGTCCTATTAGTTATATGGATTTGGACTAGAACTGCGCTGATAGCTAGAAAGGTTCCCAATTATTCGAGAGCAGTTAGTCATTTTGAGATAGGCTTAGCTCTAATCTTTATAATTTTTTTGCTGGCCTCCCTTTTAGCTATTCCTATACCGAATGGCATAATCGGTTTAATTTTGTTTTTTATTAGTAGTGCTGGCGCTTTATCACTAACTAAATGGGAAGAAGAAAGCTTAGCATCTGCTTGGTCAGGCTTGGGATTTGGGGCTATAGTTTTAATACCCTTGGCTTTGACGGTAAGTTTAATGCTCCCCTTTATGAACAATGTAGCAGGAATTATATATCAGCTTGCTACTCCAGTTCTTATCTTTGCTAGAGATTTGTTAGCACAGATTTTACTTTTCTTGTTTAAAAGGACCCATTTAACACCGGACCGGGGAACTGCTTTGCCTACAGAAAATAACACTCAAGATGCCCTTGCGTATAAAGCCAGTGTTATGCCTATGTGGTTAGCATATATTTTCAAAATAATAGGTTGGGTTATAATCGGTGTAATATTAATAATAGTAGCTCTACTTATTTTGTATTTAATAAAGAAGATATTTTTAAAAATTCTGAAGGTAGAAAATGCCGGCCGAGGAGGGCCTTATTTTGAGGAAAGCTTTCTTTCCTGGCTAAAAAACATACTATATAGTTTTAGACAATACTTGATTAAGGTGTGGGTATGTATACTCATTTTTCTCCCCCATAAAATAAGTGTCTATAAGGCTTATAATGCTTTACTAAATTGGGGTGCTTCTCGAAAATATCCCCGGGAAAAGCCGGAGACTCCTTATGAATATTGTCAGCGTTTATCCAATCATTTTCCACAACAAAAAATAAATATTAGGTTAATTACTGATTGCTATGTTGCTTATAAATATGGCAATAAAAAACCTGGTCTGGAAGCGTCTAAAAAATTAGAAAGGTCCTTAAGGAAATTATATTTATCCAGGTTTACTAAAAATAATCTGATAGGGGGAAATAAAGGTGAGTATGGAAATTAAAAGGTCTGTTTGTCCTTATGATTGTCCTGATACCTGCGGTTTATTAATAGAAGTAGTTAACAAAAAAGCGGTTAAGGTGAAGGGTGATCCTGAACATCCCTATACCCGGGGTACTTTATGCCCGAAAATGGTTCATTATGAAAAAACTGTGTATTCTCCAGAAAGGCTAACCCAGCCATTATTACAAAAAGGTCCTAAAGGAAGCGATAACTTTGAGCCGATAACCTGGGATGCAGCTATCCAAATCATAAAAGAACGGTGGCAACACATTATTGCAGAATATGGTGCTGAAGCAATTTTGCCTTATTCCTATGCCGGAACTATGGGGATTGTCCAGCGCAACTGTGGTGAGGCCTTTTTCTATCGACTAGGGGCTTCCTGCTTGGAACGGACAATCTGTTCTTCCTCCAAAGGCTATGGTTGGTCCGCAGTAATGGGCTCCACACTTGTTCCTCATCCTAATGAAGCATTAGATAGTGACCTGATAATTCTTTGGGGAACAAATGCTATGGCCACAAATATTCATTTCCTTCAAAATGTTCGGGCAGCAAAGAAAAAGGGAGCAAAAGTGTGGTTAATTGAGACTTATGAAACTCCTACAGCAAAGGTTAGCGATCAGGTTACTCTCGTGAAGCCGGGTAGTGACGGGGCTTTAGCCTTAGGTATGATGCACGTGATAGTTCGGGATGGATTAACTAATGAGCAGTTTATTAATGAGCATGTGCAAGGTTTTTCTGAATTTAAAAAAGTACTTCATGAATATACGCCAGAGAAAATGAGTAGGCTTACGGGGTTAAAGGTTGATGTAATTGAGGAATTAGCCCATCTTTATGCTAAAGCTAGGGCACCTTTTATCAGTTTAGGGACCGGCCTATCCCGTTACTGTAATGGTGCGATGACAGTTCGTTCTATCACCTGTTTACCAGCTTTGGTCGGTGCCTGGGCTAAGCCGGGTGGAGGGCTTATGGCCAATATTTCTACGTCCACTGCTTTTGATACCAGTAAAGTGACTAGAGAAGATTTGTTGAAAGAAACAACTAGAATTATCAATATGAACCAGTTAGGGGATGCCCTGAATAAAACTGTAAACCCGCCTTTGATGAGCCTTTTTGTGTACCACTCTAATCCTGTAGCGGTAACGCCTGATCAAAATATGGTGATTAAAGGGCTCCTTCGTGAAGACTTATTTACTGTTGTCCATGAAAGATTTATGACTGATACAGCCCTTTATGCTGACCTTATACTTCCGGCTACTACATCGTTGGAACAGCCTGATATCTATCGCTCATATGGTCATTATTGTGTTCAAAAGGCCGATGCTGTTATTGAAGCATTAGGGGAGGCCAAGTCTAACTGGGAAGTGTTTGCGCTATTAGCCCAGGTTCTAGGTTTTGATGAGCCTTATTTTAATCAAACCGCAGAGGAGATGATTAAACAACTGCTTGAATCACCAACACCTTGGCTTGCCCAAGTGGATTTAGAAAAACTATCGGCAGGATATCCTGTTGAGTTACCACTGCCGGAGAACTATAAGACTAAATTCAAAACACCTTCCGGAAAAATTGAAATCTATAATAACAAAGAGGAAGATCTCTTACCTAAATACCTCAAACCCCATGGTGATGATGCTCCATACTGGTTTGTTAATTCTCCAAGTATCTTTTCCCTAAATTCATCCTTTAATGAACAAAATGAGTTAGTAGAGAAAAAGGAAAAAATGTATTTATTGATGCATCCTGTAGATGCTCAGGTAAAAGGATTTTCAGATGGTGAGCTGGTTTCCGCTTTTAATGAAAGAGGTAAAGTAGCTTTTGTTTTAAAAATTACTCCTCTAGTTCCTTCCGGTGTAGTGGTCTCTGAAGGAGTCTTTTGGCTTAGGGACTGCCCCAGTGACAGCTCTGTTAATGCTTTAACCTCCCAGCGCTTAACAGATCGAGCTCAAGGTAGTACATTTTATGATACAAAAGTGGATGTGCGGTCAATAAATAATATTTAAGTATTACGCAAATGATAAGGTTATAGATTCCATAGTGGGAAAGGAGGCCTTATTATGTCTGAAGGTAAATGCATGAAATGTAAAGCAGGTAGTAAGGATAGACCGCTGGTAAAAATTGAGGTAGATGGTAAAGAAGAAAGAGTTTGCGTTAAATGCCTGCCAGCCTTAATACACGGTTAGAGATACCTAATACAGGTATCTTTTTTTTCGCAATTATGTGGTATTATTATCATTAATTGAAAAAGAAATGCAGGTGGCTCAATTATGTTTTCCTTGAAAAATGTTAAATATAAAAACATTTTAGTTATTAAAGAATTAAATTTACCTCAAGAAAAGATTACCTGTATTGTTGGAGAAAGCGGCAGCGGGAAAACAACCTTATTAAAGTTATTAAATAACCTGATCTCTTGTGATCAAGGGGATATTCTTTATAAACAGCAGTCGATATATGATATAGATCCGATTGAATTAAGGCGTGAGGTAGTAATGCTGCCTCAAGACCCTGCCATATTTCCGGGAACAGTAAAGGAAAATTTATTAATAGGCATAAAGTTTGCCGAAAAGCCCTTAGTTGATAATGAAAAATTACAAGAAGTATTAGAGCAGGTTAAACTAAGAAAGCCCCTTACAAATATTGCTGAGCAACTATCAGGCGGAGAAAAGCAGCGCTTGGCTTTAGGGAGGGTCTTATTGTTGAATCCCGAGGTCTTTTTATTAGATGAGCCCTCTTCTGCTATGGATGAAGAAACTGAAGAGTTAGTAATCGAGAGTATTGTTCAAGATGTCAGGAAAAATAAAAAATCCCTTGTGATGATTACCCATGCCAAGAAAATTGCCCAAAAATATGGTGATTATTTGATTGAACTTAAAAATGGTTTGGTTTTATCGGCAAAGGAGTTATAAAAAATGGAAAATATTATTGACTTGACCTTAATTCAGTTAATATCGGCCTATATATTTGTATTAATATTATTTATCATAGTTAAAATTAAAGGCATTCCCAGGGAAAAAGAAATATTAGTAGGTAGCATCCGGATGACTCTCCAACTAGTATTAGTAGGCTATCTTCTTGCCTATGTTTTTGAAAATAGTCATGTAATATATACGGTATTAATCATAATCGTTATGGAGATATTTGCCATTATTAATATTTTCCAAAGAGTAAAAAGGGAGCTTTCCGTTGATTTGAAAAAGGTTATTGCCTTATCACTGGTAATTGGCACCCTAGTAGGCCAATTTTATTTTGTTCTAGTTGTTTTGGGGTTGTCACCTTGGTATGAGCCCAGATATTTTATAACAATAGCAGGGATGATGATTGGTAATTCCATGACAGGTATCGCCCTCGGTGTAGATCGGCTGGTTGATGGGATGTATTCTAAAAAACACCTGCTAGAAGGGGCTTTAATGCTAGGGGCTACTCCCCAAATGGCCTGTAAAGACATAGTAAACAATTCCTTTGATGCAGCAATTTTACCAACATTGAATTCCATGGTTGGAATGGGCATAGTTTTTCTGCCTGGAATGATGACTGGACAGATTTTATCAGGAATTTCTCCCCTAATTGCCATTGAATATCAAATTGCTATTATGCTGGGAATTGTGGGCTGTGTATCCTTAACGGTCTTTATCTTCGTCCAGCTAGCTTATAAAACTTTCTTTAATAAATACAGCCAGCTTATTAGCTGAGCAACTAAAATAAATGTAGAATGTAGAATGTAGAATGTAGAATGTAGAATGGAAAAT